>JACRBV010000119.1 GCA_016213065.1 Deltaproteobacteria bacterium | reverse complement strand
TGATTACGGAAATCGGCACAGGCAACATTGCCGCGATCAACACGAAGACTGCGAGTATCAACTGGGCGGATGTGACGGGCCTTGTGACAAGCGCGGGAGCGATTCAGGCGAAGACGGATACGATTGATTGGACAAATGTGACCGGCATCAAAACAAAGACCGATACGATTGCATGGGCGGATGTAAGCGGCATCAAAACCAAGACGGACACAATTAACTGGACGGATGTGACGACAGCCAAGAATAATGTTGCGACGATTCTCACTCAAACCGGAGACATTGCGGCAGTCAAAACAAAGACCGACACCATCGCGTGGGCGGACGTGACGGGAATTGTCACAGCGACGGGAGCAATTCAGGCAAAGACCGACACGATAGACTGGACAAATGTGACCGGCATCAAAACGAAGACCGATACGATTGCATGGGCCGATGTAACAGGCGTCAAAGCAAAGACCGATACAATTAACTGGACGGATGTAACGACGGCCAAGAATGATGTTGCGACGGTTCTCACACAAACCGGAGACATTGCGGCGATTAAGACAAAGACGGACACCATCGCGTGGGCCGACGTGACGGGACTGGTGACAACTTCCGGTGCGATTAAAGCAAAGACTGACACGATAGACTGGACGAATGTGGCCGCGATTAAAACGAAAACCGATACGATCAACTGGGCGGACGTGACAGGCGTCAAGGCAAAAACAGATACGATCAACTGGACGGATGTAACGACGGCGAAAAATAATGTTGCCACACTCATTACGGAAATCGGCACCGGCAACATTTCTGCGATCAACACGAAGACCGCGAGTATCAACTGGGCGGACGTGACGGGCCTTGTAACAACCACCAACACGATTCAAGCCAAGACAGACCCCATTGACTGGACGAATGTTTCGGCGATTAAAACAAAAACAGATACCATTAACTGGGACCAGATCACGGGGATCAAAACAAAAACAGATACGATTGACTGGACAAATGTAACCGGCTTGGTCAACGAGATCGGCACCGGCAACATCGCGGCCATCAAGACGAAGACGCAGAGTATTAACTGGGCGGACGTGACGGATATTGTGACCAAAGCCGGTACCATCCAGCAGAAAACGGATCCCATCAACTGGGCGGATGTTGCAACCATTAAGACGAAGACTGGTACGATTGACTGGAACAGCATCACCGGCATCAAAATGAAGACCGACATGATTGACTGGTCGGAGGTAGGCATGGCAACGGCCGATCTGGCGAATCTTAGGGGCATGATGGGATCTCCCGAAGATCCCGCCTACAGCAATACCGTTTTTGGATTGGTGAAGGATGTGAAGAACAAGTGGGGAACGAAGACTGCGGATGAATTGTTCACACAGACGATGGGTGCCTACGATAAAGTCACCGAATTGCAAGAAAAGTTCGGCTATGAGGAAGGCGCGGCCGGCGGTGGTTCCATGTACGAGGATTTGCGTCTTCTCAAGGATTACGTGGATCAAGTGGGCACAAAAGTGACCACGGTTAGAAGCGAGCTCGGCACAATGGGTACCGAACTTGGGACGAAAGTTACCACAGTGGGTACCGAACTCGGCACAAAAGTTACCACAGTGGGTACGGAGGTGGGAGGGGTCAGCGGTGATGTCGTAGGCAGTCTAAATTACAAACTGGACACTCTGCTTCGAGGCATGCTCTCCGTCAACACCAACGTCAATACACTTGATACCAGTCTGGATAGTTTGACAACGACCGTTGGCACGGTAAACACCGCCGCAAGTACGCTCTCAACAAATCTGTCTTCGGCAAAAACAAACATTGACAGCATTCTCACAAAAATCAACAGCGGTCTCAGCGTGGATACCGGCACTATCAACACGGCGCTTTCCTCGGTAACATCGCTTTTGGGTGGCGCCTCAGATTCTTCTTCCTCTTCCAGCGTATTTGGAAAAATCGCCGGTGTTTCCGGCAGTCTCACCACAATCGGGAAAGATGCCACCAACGCGTCAACTTATGCCTCCAACGCGAGTTCGACGGCCTCACGGGCCGCATCAGCCGCGGAAGAAGCCAAGGCGGCACTGACAACAACTGGCTCGTCGAGCGACGCGACAAAGTCGGCCCTGACTTCCTTAAGCGATAAATTAGGAAAAGTTCAATCGGATGTTACGAAAATTGCCAGCGGTGTTTCGACGGATTCTCTGAAGACGGGACTTACCGAGGCGATGGCCAAAGTGGGTGAGATGGCCGCGTCCCAAGGTCATCCCGGGATGGAAAAATTGGCTCAACCGGCCACGGCCGCGGACGTTAAATCCTTGCAGGATCAAATTGAGCGGGTGAAGGCCATGTTGGATGTCTTAACAACGATGGCCAAACAGCAGAAGGGTTTCGAAGCGCCGGTGGTCAAAACTTGGTACGAATCGGGTTCCGTGCTCCTCAAAGTCCTCATTGTGAATCCTTCCAAGGAGGAAAGCTTTACGGTGCCGGTTAGAATCCCTCTGCCGAAAGAGGCGACGAGGGAATCCGTCATGGATGCGGGTGATTTGAAAGTGGGCTTCAATGCTGAAAAGGGAATTTACGAAGCCTATGGCGAAACAACATTAAAACCCGCGGAAGAAAAAGTTTTGCAGGTCCGGCTACAGGATATCTGGCGGATTCCTGATGGGGAAATCACCTTCCAGAAAGGTTACGCGTCGGAGCTGGTTAAACTGCTGAAGGACAATTGGAAATATTCTGAGGCGGCCAAGAAACTGGGCGAAACCATTCAGACCCGTTTGGATAATATCCTCACAAGTCAGGATGAAGACGTGGGCCCTGCCAAACACATCGAGGTTCACCGCAAAAATCTTCTTGTCTTCCAAGAGATCAAAAAAGATACGGCCTTCCTTGAAAAACTGGCCGGTGAGGGGATGGGATTCAAGAAAGGCGGCGGGGCAGGTGGTGGTTCCGGAGAGGGACCGGGCGGCCCCGGCGGACCTTCGGGTTTTCCCGGAAAAAACGCGGGTGAAGGTGCGGAAGGGGACATGGGACGTTGGGTGGAGGGTGCCACGCTCGGTTTGGGTGAAACTTCGGAAGGTCAGGAAGGTAGCGGCACGACTGAAGTCGAGAAGGTTACTTTAAAAGTGGAAGTCAAAAACCCCTCTCAGACGGAAGCCACAAGAATCGCCGTCAAACACTATCTTCCCAAAGAAGTGCTCGAAAAAGACGTTCTGGACAGAGGCCTTCTGGAAGTCCTTCACGATCTGGAACAGGGCAGACTTTATCTTTACAAAGACGCGGTGGATTTGAAACCGGCGGACATCAAGATTTTTGAAGTGATTCTTCGGGACATTTGGAGACTGCCGGAAGGCGTACTCTTGGGAATTCAGGAACGCGCCAAAGCCCTTGCCAAAGCCCTTGATGGAACGACATTCAGCGAAGAGGCCAACCTTTTGAGCAAAGAAATTGTGGAGGGCGTTTCGGGTCTGAGACAAAATCAGGGAAAAGAATCAGGGCTTGGGGAACATGTGGAAATTTTTCATCAAAGCCTTTCCTTTTTGGAGACAATCAAAAACAGGATCGACAAGCTGGAAAAAATGGCGGGGTTGATTACCGTGGCGCCCGGCGTGCAGGCCAAGGATTTGGGGTTGGGAAAGGTTGCCTATGTTGCGGCGGGCAGGGGTGGTGCGGGAGGGAGTGCCGGTGGATCCGTTGGTGTGGGCGGCGGATCCGGAGAGGGGCCGGGCGGTCCCAAAGGCTCCGAGGCCCTTAAAATGGTTGCCGAATCCATCTTTGCCGGCGGGGCACCCGCAACAAGCACAACATGGCGGATTATTTTTGTCATCGTCGGTTTCCTTGGAGTCATCAGTTTTCTCTTCTTCGTCCTCTGGTGGGCACAAGTCCGCGCAGAAAAAAGCGTCAAAGTGGAAGAAATAAAATAACGACCGATTAATTTTCAAATTGACCGATTCTGACCGATTGACTATAAAATCAGATATGCGTGAGGCAGAAAATAACATCCCATGGGAAGAGGGATATCTAGTTGAATTCAAAGAGTTTAAAGGTGCTATTAGCGTAAAGGAGCTGGCAAAAACTCTCTCGGCCTTTGCCAATACGGATGGGGGAAGCGTGTACATAGGAGTGACCGATAACCGACAGATACGCGGTGTAAAGATAACGCCGCTTTTGCTGGATAATATACAAAATACTGCAAGAGAGGTTTGTATTCCCCCGATTCCGATTTTCTTGAATGAAATAACGGCGGAAGGAAAAATAGTTTTGAAGCTGACGGTGGAAAAAAGCGGACATTTGCATTCCGTTTCATCCGGCCATACTTATATTCGTGTCGGAACGCAGGACAAAAGGATAGTAGGGGAAGAATTATTGCGACTTGCCGAATCGAAGTCGCAGGTTTCTTTCGAAGAAAGCGTTCTGCCTGCCGGAATAGAAGTAATAGATCGAACCGCGCTTGATGAATACTATCTTGCCCGAAAAAAAGTTTCGGCTGTCATGGGAGGTTTGGATGAAGAGGGATTATTGATAAAGATGGGTTTGGCGAAACGCGATCGGGGTGAATTCAAAATAAAGGCCGGTGCATTCATTTTGTTTGGAAAAGAACACGAACAAATTCTGCTACAGAGAGATTTTACGTTCGTCAAATACGATGTTGAAGGCAGGATGTATTCTTACAGGGAAGATTTGTCCGCCCCCGCGGCGAAATTGCTTGAAAGGCTCATGGAGTTGATAAGACCCTGCAACAAGATAACTGAAGGGGTAAGAGGAGTAAAAAGGCAGGAAAGATATATATATCCCGAAGACGCAGTAAGAGAGGTTATTGTCAACGCTGTGGCCCACAGGGATTATCGCATTGCGGGCCTGAAAAACGAATGCCGTATCTATCCGGACAGACTTGAAGTGATAAGTGCCGGAAATTTACCGGGTACCATCACTCTGGAAAATATCGACAAGCGTCATTATTCGCGCAATCCAAAAATCATGCATGCGTTGTTAATTATGGGCTTAACAGAGGAACTGGGTCAGGGGATAAGCATGATGAAACATTTATTGAAGGCAAATGGAAATCCGCCGCCCGAATTCATCGTTAATTCGGATCAGTTTAAGGTTATTTTTTATCGTCAAAAAAAACTTTCTTCAAAAGGCGACGCAAAAAAAATACTGGATGATTATTTTGAAGCCAGCGAACTGATCTCGCGCCGTCAAGTCGAAAGCTTATGCGGTATTGGTTCCACGACCGCGAAATACCTTCTTGAAAAACTGACTGGTGAGGGTTACCTGCGAAGAGTCGGTAGAGGTCCCGTAACGCAATACAAAAAAGTGTGAGGAAAAGATGTTACACTTCAAAGAATACGGCGAGGTGAGGGCGGTGGAAAAATCCATCGTCAAGATCAGGGGCCTTTCTTCCTGCATGAACGGTCAGAAAATTTATTTCATGGACAATTCCCTTGGCATGATCATGGGATTTGACAAAGAGGATGTCCTTGTCCTTTTGCTCAAGGAAAAAGGGACAATCAAGGCGGGGGACAAGGCATATACAAGACTGGAATCGTTTGAAGTGCCGACCGGGGATTGGCTGATCGGCCGGGTGGTTAATGCGCTGGGAGAAAGCGAGGAAGCGCTTAATTATAGAAGCGACTCAAACACGGAATTCCGTCCTCTTTTTGCTGAGGCCCCGTCCGTTTTGGAGCGTGTGCCTCTCGATGAGCCCTTGGAAACCGGCATCAAAATTCTCGATACGATGATCCCCTTGGGCAAGGGACAGCGCCAGCTCATCATCGGAGACCGGATGACCGGCAAAACCACTATCGTGACGGACATCATCCTTAATCAAAAAGGAAAAAATGTCCTTTGCATCTATTGCTGTATCGGAAAGACAAAGGCTCAATTGGCCCGAGTGATGCGTTTGTTCGAACGGCATGGCGCCATGGAATACACTCTTGTGGTTTCCGCAACGGCTTCCAGTCCTCCGGGCCAGCAGTATCTGGCTCCCTACGCGGCCGCTGGCATGGGAGAGCATTTCATGAACAAGGGTCGGGATGTTTTGGTGGCCTTTGATGATTTCACCAAACACGCGTGGATTTACCGCCAGCTCTCCCTTCTTTTGGGACGATTTCCGGGGCGCGATGCCTATCCGGGGGATATTTTTTATCTCCATTCCCAGATGATTGAACGCGCCGGAAAACTAGGGTCCGAAAGGGGCGGCGGTTCGATGACTTTTTTGCCGGTCGTGGACACCCTTCAGGGTGATGTCACCGGCTATATTCCCTCCAATCTTATTTCGATGACGGACGGACAAATTTATTTGAACGCGGAACTTTTTAGTCACGGTTTTAAACCGGCCGTGGACCTTGGGCTCTCCGTGTCACGCGTGGGAAACAAGGTGCAGTGGCCGGCCGTTCGGGAACTCTCCGCCATGCTCCGTCTGGAATACGTACAGTATAGGGAACTGGAGCGCCTGACAAAAATCAAGGCCGGAGATTCCGGTGAGATGGGAGACAAATTAAAAACAGGAAGGATTCTTACGGAACTTTTGAAACAGGACAAGGCAAACCCCGTTGCCATGGAGGAGCAGGTCGTGCTACTTTACCTGCATCGTCATGGGAAATTAAATGCCCTGACACCGGATCAGGTATCCCTGTTCAAACGAAATGTCAGGCAGGTTGTTGAAAAGCAAAAGCCGGGACTTTTAAAAGAGATTGCCATGAAAAAAAAGATGACGTCCGAGATACGCGGGGCGTTGGAGGGAATTCAGGCATGAGTTATTATAAGGTATTGGGGCTTGCGAACGAGCCGTTTTCCACAAGTCCTGATCCTGCGTTTTTTTATGAAGCGAGGGATCACAAGGCGGCGCTGTATCGCCTGCGAATCGCTCTCCGCCTCAAGCGGGGTTTGAGTCTCATCCTTGGAGACGTGGGCACCGGAAAGACCACACTGAGCCGGAGGCTCTACCAAATGCTTTCCAAGGAGCCGTCTTGCGATTTTCACATCCTTCTCAATCCGGTTTTCAAATCCGAGGAGGAATTTTTAGAAAAACTCATGGAATCTTTTCATATAGAGCTTCCACAAAAGCCCATCTCGACCGTTCATTACTTCGATATTCTGGAAAAAAATCTTTTTCAAAGAGGGGTGGAGGAAAAAAAGACGATTGTCCTTTTAATTGATGAGGCCCAGAAATTGAGTAAGACCTCTCTTGAAATTTTGCGCACCCTGCTCAATTACGAAACCAACGAGCACAAAATCCTTCAGCTGGTTCTCATGTCGCAATTGGAGCTTTTGCCGAAAATTTCGCGTCTCAAAAACTTGTGGGACCGGATCAGTCTGAAATACATGCTCAATCCCCTTGGGCTGGAAGAGATGACGGAGCTGATTAATTTTCGCCTCCTGCAGGCGGGCTACAACGCAAAGAAACCGCTTTTTGCTTCTGAAGCCATGGAAGAGATCCATCGACATACGCAGGGTTATCCGAGACAGGTAACGCTCCTTTGCCACAATGTTCTGGAAAAATTGGTCATGGAAAACAAAGAAGAGGTGACGCGCAAAATCGTTCAGGAAATGGTGCTTCAGGAAGAGCGCATCCTTAACGCGTCCAAAGAACAGGAGCCAGTTGAAGATGGAGGAAGATAAAAAAAATCCTGTTCAGGGAATGTTTGACGCTGTCAGCGGAGAAAATCCGCAGGAAAAAACTTCGGTGGAAGAATTTTCGAAGCAGGAAAAATTGACGGCGGAGGAAAAACTTTTGCAAGTGATCGACAGCGGCGGTGAACCGGAGACGGAAAAAAAATCGTGGCTGAAGATAGCGGCCCTGAAAGGAACCGTTGGCAAAGCTCAGGACTGGTTTTTTCAATTTAAAGAGGGATTGTCCCGTCCGTGTTTTGATCTCGGCGTGGTCAACAAGGGACTGGCCATTGTTATCGGTCTTGTTGTGATTGCCTCTGTGGTCAATGTTTTTGCGCTGAAATCGGATATCAAGGATGTTTATGCAAGGGTGGCCAAACACAATACGCCATCGGGCGGACGCAACATCGCCCTTCTCGAATCCGTTGAAATGTATTTAAAAGATGCCGGGAAGAGAAGTCTTTTCCGGCCGGGGGAATTACCCAAAAAAGAGGAGAACATACCGACCGTATCGGCCGCCGGAGCGGATAAAATTTTAGGCGATTTGCAACTGGTGGGAATTGCGTGGGGGGAATATCCCGAAGCGATGATTCGGGACAAAGCCGACGGCAGGACTTATTTTTTAAAAAAAGATCAGCAGTTTAAGGGAATCAAGATCAAGGAGATTTCCAAAGACAAAGTTTTGGTGGAGTATGGCGGCAAAAACAAGGAGTTGATGTGAAAAAGATATTGTTTTTTTTCGCCGTGGTTTCTTTGGCGTGTTTTGCGTCTGTCGCGGAGGATATAAGATCCGCGGAAACACCCAAAACGATACTGGCGCCCACACCAACGCCGGCGCCGACAACGACGACAACAACAACGACAACGACACCGGTACCGGCACCCGCGCCGGCACAGCCTTCTCCATCGCCCATCGGCGGCACGGGAGTTCAAGGGACTTCATCAACCTCTTCTTCTCCCATTGGGGGAACTGCCGTGCAAAATCCTCCGGCGCAACAGGAGCCCTCTTCTCAAACTCCCGCTTCCCAAACTCCTCCTGTCCAAACTCCTTCCGGTCCGGCTTCCGGCGGTGCGGACAAACCCAAAACGGAGGAAGAAAAAACGGCAAAAAAACCGGCCGTGATGGGAGGGGGAGAACTGGTTCCTCCTTCCGCGGAAGGTGAAATCCCCACGCTGGACACCAAAATATCCCTTGATCTGCGCGACATGGACATTCTGGACGTCCTCAAATTTCTTGCCATCAAGGGCAACCTGAACATCGCCGGAGGAAAAAACATCACGGGGACCGTGAGCCTCCTTTTGAATAATGTCACCGTTCGAGACGCGCTGGATATTATTCTTTCCACCCATCGTCTGGCCTACAATTTAAAGGAAAATATCATGCAGGTGATGACGGAAGAGGAATACAAGGCCCTGTATGGAAAACAGTTTTACGATCAGCGGGAGACGAAAATCATCCGTTTGCAGTATGCCTCGGCCAAAAATATCGGTGCCATGCTAGAAAATGTGAAGAGCGATGTGGGGCGCATTGTCTATGACGATTCCACGGGAACGGTTGTCCTGATGGATACACCACAAAAGATAATAGAAATGGAACAGGTCATCCGTCACGAGGAACTGCCCTCCGTGGTCCGCATGCCCGTGACGCAAACAGAGGTTTTCAGTCTTCAATACGCGAAGGCGAAAACAATGGCGGAAAAAATTACACCCGTTCTCACCAAAGAAATTGGCAAGGTTTACGTGGATGAACGCACCAACAAACTGGTCGTTTCGGATTTGCCGCTCAATCTGGTAGAAATCAAAAAGGTCGTTACCGCGTTTGACACCAAAACGCAGGAGGTCATGATCGAGGCCAAGATCATTCAGATTACGCTCGGCGATCAGTATCAAAGCGGCGTGGAATGGGCAAAGGTGTTTGGAACAACACTCCAGCAGACTTTTCCCTCCGGCTTGAGCTCTTTCGGACAGATTATTGCGGGATCCATTGCCGAGACCAAGACAACGGATTCAAAAGGGGTGACTACCTCCTCTTATTCCAACTCGGGAGCAATTCTTAAATTTTTGGAGACCTTCGGTGACACCCGCATTTTGTCCACGCCCCATATTTCCGCGGTCAACGATCAGGAGGCCAAAATAATGGTGGGGACCAAGGAGGCCTATACGACCTCCAGCATTACACAGAGCCAGTCCACTACCACCACGGCGCAAAATGTTACTTTTATTGATGTGGGGGTATCTCTTTTTGTCACGCCGCATATCAACGATGATGGTTTCATCACGATGAAAATCCGTCCCGAGATCAGCAATGTATCGCGGTTTCTGACAACCTCTCAGGGGGACCAGATTCCCATTGTGCAAACAACCAATGCCGATACGGTGGTGATGGTGAAAGATGGTGCCACGGTGCTGATCGGCGGCTTGATGCAACTTTCGAGGAATAAAACACGTTCAGGTATTCCGGGGCTTTCACGGATTCCCGTGGCCGGAAATCTCTTTCGCTCCACCAATGACAAAATGTCCAAACAAGAACTGGTGGTTCTTTTGACTCCGCACTTGATGAGCGGTGATGAAACCCTGCCGGGCATTGCTCCTCTACCGCCCATTGTCCAAGCACAAGGTATTCGGGAACAAGATATTGTGGAACAAAAGGGAAAAACGAAAACGCCGGAGAAAAGAAAAAAACCAAAGGGGCGCAGATGGGACGATTAAAAAAAAATCTTTCTAAAAACCCCGTTTTGTCATCCCTGCGAAGGCAGGGATCCAGTCTTTTTCAGCTTTTCTGGATTCCCGCCTTCGCGGGAATGACAAACTGGCATACACAAAAACGGACATTTTGTTTTGCTCTTGCTATAGCTCTTTTTTTTCTGGCGTCTGCCTGCGGGGTAAAACAGCGTCCGCCAAGCGCTCTGACATCGAGGCCTCCCGAATCAACGGCGAATCTCAGCAAAAAAGATCACTATCAGGCCAAACAGTGGCTGGATCTGGCGCAGAAACTAGAGATGACCAGCGACTATGTGACATCGCTGGAGTATTGCGAAAAAATCCTGTCCCGTTATCCGGATACGCTGTATGCCGACGAGGCCACGCTGATTGTAGAAATGATTAAGGATCCGTCCAAAAACCGGCGCCGAGATTTGTATCGTAACAATCCGGCGTTGTTTATGGGATACTAATTTAAGTACAAGACCATGGACTATGGACCATAGACCATGGACTAAAAACCAGAAAAAGCAGTTGGTCCATGGTCCATGGTCCTTCTGCAAGGAGGTGTTTATGAATTTCTTCAAAAATCTGTTCGGTAAAATCAATGCGGCAAAAACGGCCGTGATTTTGCTGGGGGTTTATGCGGCAGGCTTGACGGTGGCAATAGCGTTTGCGGTTACCATCGGTCCTTTTAAAGGGACGGCGGATCTTTTGGTTAAAAATCGCATTATGGAACTGGATCTGCAAAAAAAAGAGGATTTCGCCAAGGCCCTTCAGGCGGAGAGGGACCGGCTCCTCATGGCTGTCCGAAATCTTCAGAGCGATGCGGAAGTCAATCAGGCCTCTATCGCGGCGCTTAAAAAAAATGTGAATAGGCAGGATGTCCAAAAAGATTTGGCCGAGGCCAACCGGATGGTTGAAAATTTAAACAAAGAGAGAAGAGCCCTGCTCTTAAAACTGGACGAACTCCGTGGCGAGATCCAGCGCATTGCCGATGCGCGCGCGGTCAAGGAAGGAATGAATGTCAAACCGGAAACCAGTGATCTGGTCGCTCAACTGGAAAAAGAAAAAGCCGATTTACAGACCAAAATTCAGGAACTGGAAGGAGCATTGAAAAAATAATATGAATAAAAATGCCTATATCCTTGAATCCCGTTCTGTCATTCCCGCGAAAGCGGGAATCCAGAAACCATTGAAATCACTGGATCCCCGCCTGCGCGGGGATGACAAAAGAGAGCAAAGGTTTTCTTACGGGACTCAAGGATATAGGCATTTGAATAAAAAATGGTGTTCTCTGCTTCTCTGCCTCTCTGCCTCTCTGTTTCCCGTCTCCTGCTCCGGGAAAAAACCGGCGACGGGAGAAGCAGTTATTGCGACCATCGGAAAGGAAGCGATAACTTTCTCGGAAATAAAGCAGGCCGCGGACAAACTCAACCGGTTTCTTAAGGAAAATTTTGAAACGAGCAAAGAATGGAGAACGGATTTCATCCGCCAATATGTTGCCCGCACTGCTCTGGCAAAAAGGGCGAAAAGAGAAGGATTAGAAAAAGACAGAGACATTGTTTTTCTTCTGGAGCAGGCACGGCGTGGCATACTTGCTGAAAAACTTCTGGAAAGAAAACTTGGAAAAATTGAAGCGCGTGAGGAAGACCTTTTAAGATACTATGAGGCCAACAAGGGTAAATACGAAAAAAAGCCGTTTGAAAAAGTGAAGGAGCAGGTATCTTTTGAATACAACAAAAAATTGAAAGACGAGGCCGTCAACCGTTTTATCATGGACACCTTTGTTGAGGAAAAAGTGAAGATGAATGAAGAAGCCATTGCAAACGTAAAACCGTAACATGGAAATCAAAGAAGCGGGACAAGTCAAGGCCGTCTGCAAAAATATTGCGCGCGTGGCGGGATTTCATTCGTGTCTCAACGGTCAGGTTGTCTCGTTTGAAAGCGGTGTGCCCGGGATGATTATGGGCTTTACCAAGACGGACACGCTGACGCTGATTCTGGGCAATGAAGCCAAAGTCCGCTTAGGCGACGCCTGTTTCAGCCGGGCGGAGACCTTCAAGGTTCCCGTCGGAGAAAAATTTTTGGGCAGGGTCGTGAATGCGCTGGGAGAACCCTGTGACGACAAGGGAAAGATTGAGCCTGCCGATTATTTTCCCGTCATGTGTGAGGCTCCGGAAACGATGGACCGCGAACCGGCGGATTCCTTTCTTGAAACAGGAACAACCATAATAGATGCCTTCGTTCCCATCGCTAAGGGTCAAAGGCAGATGATCGTGGGTGACCGGATGACGGGAAAGACAACCATCGCCGTGGATGCCATTTTGAATCAGAAGGGAAAAAACGTCATCTGCATTTATTGCTGTATCGGCAAGAGCATGAGTTCATTAATAAAGGTGGCCGGCCTTCTCAAAGCCCGCGGGGCTTTGGATTATACCCTCATCGCCGCGGCGCCCGCGGCCTCCCCGGCCGGGGAACAGTATCTGATCCCTTTTACCGCCACAGCATTGGCCGAGTATTTCATGCAAAAGGGCCAAGACTGTCTGGTTGTTTTTGATGACATGACGAAACACGCGTGGTGCTACCGCCAGCTTTCTCTTTTGCTGGGAAGACCTCCGGGCAGGGAGGCGTATCCGGGGGATATTTTTTACCTGCACACACAACTTTTGGAGCGGGCGGGAAAACTGCATCGGGAGCACGGCGGCGGTTCCATAACTTCTTTGCTGATCGTGGATACCCTGCACGGGGATGTGACGGGATTTATTCCCTCCAATTTCATTTCCATGACGGACGGCCAAATTTATTTGAACGCGGATATTTTCAAAGGGGGATTCAAACCCGCCGTGGACATTGCCCAATCGGTTTCCATCATCGGCTCTCTGGTCCAGCCGCAGGAATTAAAGGAGAAAAAATCTCCCCTGCGTTTGGAATACATGCGGTACCGAGATTTACAGCGCTTGACAAAACTCAAAGTGGGGCTGTCTGCCGAGGCGGAGAGCCGGATCAAGAGGGGGGAAGCCATCACGGCCCTTTTAAGGCAGGACAAAAACACGCCCATTTCTTTGAAAAGGCAGGCCGCTTTTTTGAGCGCGCTGATGAAGGGCAATCTGGACGGCCTGTCAGAGATGCAGATCGAGGAATATAAAAAAAGTGTTTGATATCGTCATACTGAACGCGAAGAGAGTTTTATTTGAAGGGAAAGCAGAGAGCGCTTTTTTACAGGGGGACACGGGGGAATTCGAAATCCTTCCTTATCATTGTCCCGTTGTGAGTCTCCTGAAAAAAGGGCGCATGGTTATTGACGGCACAAAATATCTGAATGTCAAAGGCGGGATTATGCGGTTTCGCGGAAACCGGCTGGTGGTGCTTGTGGAGGAATAGTGCGAAATTTTGTCATTATATTGGTGATGCTGGTAACGATTCTTGGCCCCTCGGCTGTTATTGCCGTTATCGGTTATTCAAGCATCCGTGCGCTTGGAAGAAATCCCTCTTCAGCCCCGAAAATTTTGATGGCGATGATTATCGCGCTGATTTTCGCGGAAGCCATTGCGGTGATCGCCCTTTTGGTTTTGTTTCAATTATTCGGAAAGTGAAGGAGCTCTTATGACAATCGAATTTATTGCAGGCTTTCTTCTTATACAGGTGTTGGTGTTTGCCGTCGTCATTATTTTTCTCCGACGCCTTATGGTCAAAGATACTTTGAGCGCCGTCAACCGGCTCAAGCTGGTTGATGATGAAAATGCAAAGCGCCTCTCGGAAATGAAGACGAAGATAGAGGAGGCCGAAGAAGAATACCGCCGAAAAGTGGAACAGACGACCGAGGATGTCCGCAGACAGCGCGAGGAGGCCAAGAAAGAATTGGAAGAAGAGCGCGGAAAAATGCTCGCCAAAGCAAGAGAGGAAAGCGACCGGATTGTCTCCGGAGCTAAAAAACTGGAGGCCAAGGCGGTACAGAGAATGGCGATGGAAGTGGAAGCCAAGGCGGCGGTGGTTGGGGCGGAACTCGTTCGTATTTTTGTCGGTGCAAGAATGGAAAAAGGACTGGATGAACAACTGGCTTGTGAACTCATCGAAGAAATCAGGGCTATGGATGCCGGAAGAGTCTCCGTGGATTTTGACGAGATAGGCATTGTCAGCCGGTCTCCCTTAAGTTCCGCGCACAAGACGGAGATCAAAAATATTCTGGAGAAAAAAACGGGCCGAAAACTCAGCTTGAAAGAAGAGTTGAAAAAGGATTTTGCGGGGGGAATTATTTTGAAGCTGGGCAGTTTGATTTTGGACGGCAGTGTAGAAAACAGAATCAAAGAAGCCGCCGGAATGCTGAAGAAGGGAAATCTTTAAAAAAAATGAAGCTTCGATATTTCTTTATGATCAAATGACCAAGTTAACTGCATATCATGAATTTCTTGGACAATTAAAATTCCGCATCCAGTCGGCACGTGTTTCAGCTGTTCGAGCGGTTAATCGGGATCTAATTTTTCTTTATTGGGATATCGGTTTGGCGATTACGGAAAAACAAAAACAGCTCGGGTGGGGTGAATCGGTTATTGAGCGGCTCTCAAAAGACTTGCTCAACACCTTTCCCGGAGTGACCGGTTTTTCGCCCCGTAATTTGCGGGATATGAAACGCTTTTTCATCTCGTACTCTTCCCCTGAATTTTGGCGACAGGCTGTCGCCAAAATAGGAGAAGAAAAAGACATAAATAATTCCGAATTTTGGCGACAGGCCGTTGCCGAAATCCCATGGGGCCATCATTTGTTGATTCTAAATAAAGTGGAAGATCCTCCTGCCCGTCTTTATTATCTTCGCGCTACGGCGAGGTTCGGTTGGAGCCGCAATGTCCTTCTCAATCAGATTAAGGCTGAGGCCTATGAACGCACTCTTTCGCAGGGGAAAACTCACAACTTTCCGGCAACTTTACCCGAACGCTTTGCCGAGCAGGCAGACGAAACACTCAAGAGCTCCTACAGCCTCGAGTTCCTCGGCATCCATCGCGAGGTGAGTGAGAGAGAACTGGAAGACAGACTCATCGAGAAGTTAAAGGAGTTTATTCTCGAATTGGGCTATGGCTTTTGCTTTATAGGCCGGCAACATCGCCTCGTGCTTGGGCGGAAAGAATATTTCATTGATCTTCTGTTTTATCACCGCTTTCTCAAAGCGCTGGTGGCCGTGGAACTGAAGGTCGGGCAATTCGAGCCGGAATTTGCAGGAAAGATGGATTTTTATCTAAATCTGCTGAATGAAAAAGAACGCACTCTTCATGATAATCCCTCCATTGGAATTATTCTCTGCGCTGAGAAGGACTCTTTGGAAGTTGAGTTTGCGCTCAAATCCAAGTCCAACCCCATTGGTGTTGCTGAGTATCACCTCCAATCAAAACTTCCAGACAAACTGAAAGGCAAGTTGCCATCACCAAAACAATTGCAGGAAATTGTGCGGGGGGAGTGCTAATTTATGCCATCGGTTGCTGACGCCAAAAAAGAGCTGACGTTTCACCGCGAATTTACGGAGCTGATCGAGATTATCAAGGAGATCGCGGCTTCGCAATTTCGCTCTCTGGAGTCCAACAAGGAAGAGCGCTTCGCGAAATTTCTGGAATCGTTTGACGGTTTTTTTGAAATGCTGGGCTCTCTTAAAGTGGAAGACGTTTTTACCGCCGTGATGTCGGATGTGACCGGCCTTATTCTCGTTACCTCCGATGAAGGATTTATGGGTGGTCTGAATTCAAAAGTGATCCACGCGGGTCTTGAAAAAACCCAAAACGAAAAAAGAAATATCATCGTGGTGGGCGAACAGGGCGCCAATTATCTCAAGGACCTAAAGCTGGAATACACCGCCTTTCCGGGAGTGGCTCCCGAAGAGCGCTACGAACGCGCCGTGGCACTGAAAGATTTTATTGCCGGAGAGGTTTTGAAGAAAAAAATGGGCCGTGTTTTTGTGGCGTATCCAAAACCGGTGTCTCTGACCGCGCAGACAGGCGAGGTGACGGCCCTTCTCCCTTTCACGGAGGCGTCTATTCGAAAGGAAACAGAACCGGCTCATGACGATAAAGACCGAAGAGTCATCATGGAATCTTCCCTTAAAGGGATTATGGATTATCTGGCAGGGATGTGGATGACCTACAAACTTTACAATATCTTCGAGGACAGCAAACTGGCGGAATTAAGCGCCCGGATGATGAGTTTGGAAGAGAGCTACGGTGCTTTGTCGCAAAAAGAAGAAGTGCTCCAGCATCGTTATTTCCGCGCCTACCATGAAATGGTGGACAAAGGGATGCGGGAAATTTTTGCGTCGAAATTATTGAGCGGAAGAAATTTATAAAAAGATGGTAAACGAAAAACAGATAGCATCGGGAAAAGTCATCGCCGTGCAGGGGCCCGTGGTGGACGTTCAGTTTAAAGAGGCCTCCGAGGTGCCCGATTTGTACACGGCTCTGAATGTTCGGACCTTCGACAAAAGGGATCTTCTTTTGGAAGTGGCCGAACATTTGGAGGGAAATATCGCGCGATGTATTTCCCTTGCCTCTACGCTGAATTTGCAGAGAAACGCCGAAGTCAAGCCTTCGGGTTGTGCCGTCAAAGTCCCCGTGGGAGAATCGCTCTTTGGCAGAATTGTCAATGTAGCGGGTGAACCCATTGACCGCAAAGGGCCCATTCCCCCTTCGGAATTCAGGACTATTCACAAAGATATTTCAAGGCTTAGTTTGGATACGGACCGGCTTGCTGGTGAACAGTTCGAAGTGATGCAGACGGGAATCAAGATCATAGACCTTTTGTTTCCGCTCGTTAAAGGGAGCAAGACGGGGATATTGGGCGGCGCCGCTTTGGGAAAAAGCATTTTGACTTTGGAGCTCATCCACAACATCACGGGGGAATACAAGGGTGCCTGCGTGTTTGCGGGCGTTGGGGAGCGCATCCGCGAGGGCAACGAGCTTTATCACGAATTCGTGAACAAAAAAATTCTGGACCGCGTGATGATGGTCTTCGGCCAGATGAACGAACCGCCGGGGGCCCGCTTTGAGGCCGTGCTGACCGGCATTACGATGGCGGAATATCTTCAGGAACAAAATAAGGATGTATTATTTTTTATGGATAATGTTTATCGCTTCGTGCAGGCGGGCGCGGAGATATCCACTCTTCTGGGGAGGGTGCCTTCCGAAACGGGCTATCAGCCGACGCTGGCTTCCGAAGTCAGCGAATTTCAGGAGCGCATCCGCTCTTTGGATGAGGGGGGTTCCATCACGGCAATTGAAGCGGTTTACGTTCCCGCCGATGATCTCACGGACCCTGCCGTGGTGACGATCTTCAGTTATCTGGATTCCATCATGGTGCTTTCGCGTGAAATGATTCAGATGGGCATGTATCCGGCCATTGATGCCCTGCTTTCATCCTGCTCCAATTTGGACCCGGATGTTGTGGGCAAGCGCCATTTCGACATTGCCCAAGAAACTCTAAAAATGTTTGCCAAGTACGAAGAATTGCGCCGCATTGTTGCGGTTATCGGTGTGGAAGAGCTTTCCAAATCCGACAAAACTCTTTATGAAAGAGCGAGGAAACTCAAAAATTTTCTGACACAGCCTTTTTACGTGGCGGAAATTCATACCGGAAAGAAGGGAACCTATGTCGAAGTGGAGGAAACACTTTCAGGTTGTGAAAAAATCATGAGCGGAGAGATGGACGGCCAAGATGCCGGAAAATTTTACATGATTGGAAAATTATTTTGATTGGGGATTTTAAATTTTGATTTCTAAATTTTTTATTTTTGATTTTTTATTTTTAATTTTTTATTTTTAATTTTTAATTTTTTTATGAGGCTACGTTTGGGAGAAATTCTGGTGCAAAAAGGGCTGGTGACCAAGGAAGATGTGGACACCGCTCTCAAGGAACAGCAAAAAAGCAGGAGGCCCATCGGCGAAATACTGGAAAAAATGGGAAAGGTGACGGAGAAAAATGTGCTCCTTGCCTTGGGGGAACAGTTGCACATCGATTTTATTGATCTTAAAAAAACCGAAATTTCCCCGGAAGCGGTCAAGGCCCTGCCCATCAAACTGGTGACTTATTACAAAATAATGCCCGTAAAACGGGAAGGAAACGTGCTGACCCTCGCGGTGAACGACCCATTAAACAACTGGCCTCTCGATGACGTTGAAGTGAATGTGGGTCTGCATCCGCGGGTTGTTCTGGCCTGCAGGAAAGATATCGCGGAAGCCATCCGCAAACATTACGGCGTCGGCGCGGAAACAGTTGAGAAAATTCTCACGGAAGACGAAGACTCGGTTTCCATTTCGGATATTTCGGCAAAAGAGGAAGTTTCGGAGATCAGCGGGGATTCGGAATCTTCGGAAGATGCCACGGTAGTCAAACTGGTCAATCAAATTTTGGAAGAGGCTGTTCGTAGAGGAGCCACCGATATCCATGTGGAGCCGGCCCGTGGAAAAATCGCGGTGCGTTACCGCGTGGACGGCGTTTTATCCGACGCCCATCTGCCCATGGACATCCGGTATCTGGCGCCCGCCATCCTTTCCCGCATCAAGATTATGGCGGGGATGGATATCGTGGAGAAGCGCCTCCCTCAGGACGGCCGAAGCCGCATCCAGATTGGCCCCAAGGAATTTGACCTGCGCGTTTCCAGCATGCCGGCAAGACACGGCGAAGATTTGGCGATAAGACTTTTACCTTCCAAGGCGGAGTTTCGTTTTGAAAATCTGGGGATGCAGGAAGAAGCCCTGAAAATTTTTGAGCAGTTAATCGCCAAGCCTCATGGGATTGTTTTTGTAACGGGCCCCACCGGTAGCGGCAAGAGCACCACATTATATACCTGTCTTTCCAGAATCAATTCGCGGGAGAGAAAAATCATTACGGTGGAAGATCCGGTCGAATATGAAATCGGGGGGATCACTCAGATTCAGGCGAATGCCGCCGTGGGACTTACGTTTGCGCGCGCCCTTCGAAACATCCTGCGGCACGACCCGGATGTTATCATGGTCGGTGAGGTGCGGGACGCGGAAACGGCCAAAATTGCGATTCAGGCGGCCCTGACGGGACACCTTGTTTTTTCCACACTGCATACCAACGATGCCGCAAGCGGCGTGGCAAGGCTTGTGGATATGGGGGTGGACCCGTTTCTGATTGCCTCTTCCGTTGAGGCCTTTGTGGCCCAGAGGCTTGTCCGCATGATTTGCCCTGCCTGCAAGGAAAAAATTTCTGCGGAGGAATCCAGCCAATGGCTCGCGAAAGTTTCAGCCTTGAACGCAAAGCGTCCGGTCAAAGCCGGCTTTTGCCGCGGGCGTGGTTGTGAAGAATGCGGCAATACCGGTTACGCGGGGCGCACGGCCATTTATGAATTTTTACCCGTGGGGGATGAGGTGAGATCGTTGATATTGAAACGAGCCCCGGCTGGTGAAATCAAAAAAATGGCGATAGAAAAAGGGATGACAACATTGGTCGAAGACGGATGGTCAAAAGTTTTATTAGGTCTCACGACGCCCGAAGAAGTAGCCCGCGTCACGGAAATCGGAATGGATTTATGAAAAATGCATATGCACTTGAGTCCTATAAGAAAACTTTTGCCCTCTTTTGTCATCCCCGCCCCTGCCTCCGCAGGGGTAAACTCCGGCGGGGATCCAGTGATTTTAAGGGCTTCTGGATTCCCGCCTACGCGGGAATGACAGAACGGGATTCAAATGCATAGGCATTTTTATGAAATATATTTACAAGGCAAAAAAGGGACCCAAAGAAGTGGTTGAGGGAGAATTAGAGGCGTCCAGTGAAGATCAAGCCGTGAAACTTTTGGATGCCCAAGGATTGGTGCCCATTCGCTTGAAGCCCAGTGACGGATCGGGGAAAAGTTCCGCGAGAAAACGCGCGGACATTGTCGTCAAAAGAAAAGAAATTCTTCTCTTCATGCGAAATTTGGCGAACCTCCTCAAGGGAAACGTCCCCGTCCTCAAGGCTCTTGTCCTTTTGGAGGGACAGGCGCGCAAAGGCGGTATGAAAAATCTCACCGCGGACCTGTCTGCCTCCGTGCGTGCCGGATTAACGCTTTCCGGGGCGTTTGAGCAGAATCCCAAAGTTTTTTCGCCCCTTTTGGTCAACATGGTGCGCGGCGGCGAGTCCGGCGGTGTTTTGGGAGAAATGATAGAAAAGTTAGCACTCCATCAGGAA
The DNA here is from genome assembly GCA_016213065.1 of Deltaproteobacteria bacterium. Classification (NCBI taxonomy): domain Bacteria; kingdom Pseudomonadati; phylum Myxococcota; class Myxococcia; species Deltaproteobacteria bacterium. Next base: position 21,436 of record JACRBV010000119.1, on the reverse strand, counting down.
AGAAACGAGGAAATTCGCGGAAAAATCTGGGGAGCGCTTGTTTATCCTGTTTTTATTTTGGTGATGGGGAGCCTCACCGTATTTGTTCTTCTCACCTATTTTTTGCCGAGGCTTTTGGGAGTTTATTTAAGCAATCAGCAGGACCTGCCGTGGCCTACCGCCGTGGTTTTGGGGATCAGCCATTTTCTTTCCGGAAACTGGTATTGGATTTTGGGATTTGTTCTCCTTGCAATCGCTTTTGTCAAACGTCTGAGCGGTCAGTCTTCCAAAAAACGTTTCTTCGATGAAATAAAATTGAAAATTCCTTTTGTCCGGTCGCTTGTGATTAAGAGCGCGGTTTTGAATTTCAGCAGGACACTGGGCCTTCTTTTGGATCATGGTGTCCCTCTTTTCAAGGCCGTACCGTTGTCTGCCGCGACGGTGGACAACGAAATCATCGGAAACCGTTTTAAGGAAGTGGAAGGGGACTTGGTAGTCAAGGGGGCGTCTCTTGCCGTGGCACTAAAAAAAATCAGCTATTTTCCTCCCATGGCGCTGGACATGGTTTCGGTGGGAGAGGAAAGCGGTCATCTGGGAAAGACGCTTTCCTATCTTTCAGATACGTATGAAAAAGAGATTGAAGGATTGCTGAAATCCTCGACGACGCTTATCGAACCGGTGCTGATTTTGGCCGTGGGCGGTATTATCGGATTCATTGTCTTTGCCATGTTATTGCCTGTATTCCAAATGGATGTGATGGGAGGCGTATGAACAAAAAAGGTTTTACACTGATTGAAATTCTTCTGGTTGTCGCCATTATTTCGGCCTTGGCCGCCATGGTTGTTCCAAGACTCACCGGGCGGTCCGAAAAGGCAAAAATGACGGCCGCGAAAGCGGACATCCGCGCCAACATCGCTACGGGCCTGAAGATGTACGAAATCGACATGGGGGCTTTTCCCACCACGGCAGAAGGACTCGAAATCCTGTTTCATGCCCCATCCGGATCCAACGGTTCTCAGTGGAACGGACCGTATTTGACGAACAAACCGGTGGACCCATGGGGCAGGCCTTATAAATATAAATCCCCGGGCACGCATAATCCAAACGGTTATGATCTTTTTTCCACGGGGAGGGATGGGGTAGAGAGCAATGACGACATTGGAAACTGGGACTAAGAATTGCAAGGGCTTTACACTCATTGAAGTTCTTTTGAGTGTGGTCATTTTGGCGGTTGGGCTGATTCCTATTATCGGGGGTTACCATACCGCGTTGGAGGCGTATAAAAGAGCGCAGTTCACGGCCGAAGGTTTTTGGATTCTTCATCAGAAAATGGCGGAGGGCCGGTTGGGAATGCGCTTCGATTCTGGAATATCCGCGAGTCAAAGCGGAAAGGAAGGCCATTGGGAATGGACGACAAAAATCAAAAAGGCACTGCCAAAGGATCTCTACGAACTGGAAGTTGAAGTGGAAAAAAAAGGAAGCGGCCGCAAACTGACGGCGGCAACTTATGTCAGAAAATAAAAACGGCTTCATGCTGATTGAAATGCTCCTCGTCGTTTCCATTGTGGCGGTGATTGCCCTCGCGATTTATTCCTCCCTCTCCGCGGGAGTCCACATTTGGAAACGTCTGGATCGGGGTGCCAGCGAGATGCATCTATTTTTGGCTCTGGAAAAAATGCAGAAAAATTTACGGAACAGTTTTGCCTTCAAGGCCATCGGATTTGAGGGCGCGGAAAACGAAATTTCTTTTCCGGGCCTTGTTTTGGTAAAGACGGACAAAGAGGGAGAGGCGCTCCATCAGGAACCGGGGCGCATCCGCTATTATTATGATGCGGCATCTCAAAGCCTTTGCTTCGAAAAAACCTCCTATGCCGATTGGATCAAAGGGATTAAAAAAGAATGCCAGAAAGAAATTCAGGGCGTCAAAAAAATCATCTTCGAATATCAGGATTCGCATTTATGGCAAACGGCTTGGAAAGAAAATAAGGCCCCACAGGCCGTGCGTTTAAAAACCGTTATGGCGGACAACAATGAAAGACAATTTACAATCGTTTTTCCGTGAGCATCGCGGGGAGCGAGGGTCCATAGCTATTTTAAGCCTTTGGGCCGTCACATTTTTGGCGATTTTGGCCGTGGCGGTGGGAGGACTTGTGTCCGCGAACAGTGACGCGGCCAACAGGATAAAATGGATGGCCAAGTCGTTTGCTGTTTCCGGCCGGGTGTTTGAAGAGGCCTTGAGCATTATCAAAGACGACAAAACCCAAGGCTATGACGGGATTGAAGAGGGATGGGCGGATGACAAGACTCGGTTTAAAGATATTTCTTTTGATGGCGTACACTACAGTCTGTTGGGGAGGGAAGGACGCTTCGGCCTGACGGATGAAGAGGGAAAAATAAATATCAACCGTGTACCGGCCGATGTTCTTTCGAAGGTGTTTCAGATCATGGGACAAATGACGCCGTCTGAAGCTGAAAATTTTTCTTTGAGTCTTGTGGATTGGCGAGATGCCAATGTGGTAAAAGAGGGTGGAAAGGAAAATGAGACGGAAGAATGCGAGAAGCTCCAAAAACCCTACTCGTGCAAAAACGCGGATTTGGAGGCGATGGAAGAACTTTGGTGGATTCCCGGAATGTCCGCGAAAGTTTTTGAAAAAATCCGGGGGGCAGTGACGATTTATGGTTTGGGACAAGTCAATATCAATACGGCGGATGTGGATACCCTTCGCTGTCTCGGCCTTTCATATGGTGGGGCCCAAACTATTGCCGGTTCAAGAAAAAATGTGATTTTTGAGCAGACGTTGCAGATAGGCCTTATCGCGGAAACCTTGGGACTTGGCGGTGAAGATAAGGCGGAGTTGGAACGGGCGGTGTCTTTGGGACTTTTGGGCGTGCGTTCCGATGTTTATCGGGGCAATCTGGTCATTGATTTTGGAGGACAACGCAGAAAAAGCATTGGTTTTGTCGTCAATCGAAACGGTGAATTAAAATCATGGAATGAATAAAATGGATCTTTTGAATTTTTTTAAAACGAATCTTTTTAAAAAATCCGGCGCAAGCGTTGTCGTGGAGATCGGCACGGATTGCCTTAAAATTTTTCAGGTCCTCACCCGAAAGAAAAAAACGGAAACGTATCTCAAGACAAAATCAATTTCAGAGATTCGCGAACCCTTGCACGAAGCCATTCCGAAAATTTTAAAGGAAGTGGCGCTTCAAAGCCGGCATGTGACGACATATCTGCCGAGAAACATGGTGAATTTAAGGCTGATCGAAATTCCATCCACGGAACACGGCGAAATAGACGACATTGTCAAGATGCAGGCGGTCAAGCAGACGCCGTATTCCAGAAACGAAGTGGTCATCTCTTATGCGGTGACCGCAAGCCGCAAGGAAGAAGGATACAGCGACGTCGTCATCGCGTTTTGTCAACGCAAGTTCGTGGATGAAAGACTGGATATTTTGGAACAATCCGGTCTGAAAGTGGATCGCATCGGCATCAGCTCGGAAGGGCTTTTGCGCTGGTATCTGAAAAGGCAAAAAGAGAACGATCTGGCTGTGTCAGGCGGCGTGATTATGCTGGTGGAACCCGACGCGACTTCCACGGATGTGGTTTTTTGCAAAAACGGAGCTTTTGCTTTCTCGAGGGGATTTTCCTTTACCCTGACCGATCCGGTTGGGGCGGATACGGCCGGAAGATATTGCGAGGAACTCAAAAAGGTTGTGAAGCTCACGATGGATGAAGCCAGCCTTGATTCTCCTGAAAAGGCGGTGCTGGCAGGACCGGTCGGAAAATTTTCCTGTTTGAGGGAGAAAATGGAAGAGGTCCTTGAAATGTCCGTGGAGCTGATGGATCCCGCCATGGATGTGGATTTTGCGCGCGGACCGGAAGAATCCGCACCCTCCATTGCATCTTTGATCGGATTTGGAAACGGCGGGATCCGGCTTCTCTTTGATCTTACCCCGGAAGAAGTGAAGCTCAAACGGTTGGTGAAAAAAAGGGGAAAACAGCTCATGCTGACCGGAGCGCTCTCTTTGGCGCTGATCGCCGCCATTCTTTTTTTCATCGGCGGGGATTTTTACAAGCGGCTTCGTTATATTTCAGAGCTGGAAAAAAATATTGAAAGAACGTCGGAAGCGGCTTCCGATGTCGAGGGAAAGGTCAAAAAGTTGAAAATGATCCAGAACAGGACGAATGCCGACAAATCTTTTCTGAAATACTTGAAGGAAATATCCGCCTCTATTCCTCATTCGGTTTATTTTGATTCCCTCGATTATCTGGATGGAGACAAAATCATCCTGAAAGGTTACGCGGGCGAGATGTCCGAGGTTTTTGAATATGCAAAGGCGCTGGAAAGTCTGAAGATATTCAAGACCGTGAAATCCGAGCAGGTGAGCAAGAAAAAAATGGGCGACAAAAACATGTCTGAATTTGAAATTGTGTGCGGATTATAAATGAATATCAAAGATATACAAGCAAGGTTTGACAAACTCTCCAAAAGGGAGAAAATGCTTTCGCTGGGCACAGCGGCCGTTCTGGCGTTTTTGCTCGCGGATTTTCTGGTGGCGAGGCCCTTGTATGATTCTTATGTTTCACTCAAAGAACGAACCGTTGAAGAGGAAAAAAAACTGGAACAGAACATGATCAACATCACCATGAAGGAAGATATCGGGAAGCGTTTTGAGGAATACCGCAAATTTATCAGAAAGCCGTCCGGCAAGGGGGAGGAGGCGGCCATGATGCTCTCCGAAATTGAAAAAACGGCAAGGGCCAATGAGGTTACGCTGGCGGACATGAAACCGCAGGAAGGAAAGGTCCGCGAATTTTACAAGGAATATACGGTGGATATTGATGCGGAAACGGAACTGCCGCAGTTGATCCGGTTTTTACATCAGGTGGAAACTTCGTCTCAGCTGATGCGGGTGGTCAAAGCGAAATTGAGTGCAAAAGATAAAGAATCACCCGTGGTCAAGGCAAAACTGACAGTAACGAAAATTGTCATGGAGGAATGAACATGAAGAAAATATTTTTCATTCTCTTAGTTTTTTTTGTAGCTGTGACAGGGTGCCGCAAGGCGCCTCAAAAAGCTGAAACGGCGCCGGTTCAAAAAGCGCCGGAAATCAAGGCCGCGAAGGACCTTCAGCCGCTTCTGGATGAGACAAAAAAAATCGCCGGTGCGATTTGTCAAAGACTCAATGAATGCCGGGTAAAGTGGAGCGACGGGGACTGTGTGGACGGGATGACGCGGGATCTTTTTTCGCTCGTCGGGAAAATTGCCGATACCACCCAATGGCCCCATGCGGATCAATGCCAACAAATTCTTCAGCATCAAAATTGTGATCTGATTGTGAAATACCGGTTTCCAAAAGAATGTGGCACGTAAAAAAAGTGCGTAAGTACGTAAGTACTTAAGTTGGATAAAAAAATGTTGCGTCTGTTGTTTCTTGTCTTTATTGGTTTTTTCTTTTCTCCGGCACCGACGCACTCAAGCACTTACGCACTCAAGCACTTTCCTTCTCCCCCTTCCCTTTCCGATGAAGTTCGTTTTTGGAAAACGGTTTTTGGCACCTATGACCGCAGGCAAGTTCTCCTTCATGATGACAAGTGTCTCAATGTTCTCTACCAAGTTCTGGATTTTTCCAAAATAGGGGAGCGCAAAGATCTTTCTCCGAAACAAAAAGAGGAAATCATTCGTACTCAAGTGGTAAATGTCCGTGAAAAAATCACGGTTTCTTTGGAACATCTGGCCCAAGGTGTTCAGCAGGAAAAATTGACTCCCGAAGAAAAATATTATGAAAAAATGTTTTTGTCCTGTTCCTTACGCCTGAAAAAACCTTTGAGTGCGGAATACAGGGAGGCGCAAAACCGCATTCGCGTGCAGGTGGGACAGCGATCCAATCTTCAGTCTGCAATTGCCAAGTCCACCCAAACTCTGGGAGACATTGAAGCCGTTTTTGAATCTTATGGTTTGCCCGGGGAACTGACGGCGTTGATGTTTATTGAATCCATGTTTAATCCCAAAGCACTTTCGGAAATCGGGGCATCGGGTTTGTGGCAATTTATGCCGAAGATCGGAAAAGAATATGTTCCCATGAATTCCTTTTGGGACGGACGCAATGATCCGATTCACGCTTCCGATGGCGCCGCCCGCCTTCTCAAGGATTTGCATCGAAGAACCGGGGATTGGGGCTTGGCCGTCAATTCCTATCATTCCGGTCTTGGGCGGATTGAGAAGGCGTGGAAAAAATTGAAGACCAAAGATATCGCCGTTATCATTCATGAATATGACGATCCCGCTTACGGATTTTGGTCTCGAAATTATTATCCGGAATTTTTGGCGGTGGCGGAAATTCTTAAATGGCAAAAGGAAACCTTCGGAACGCCGGAAAATGATTTGTTGGAGCAATACGATATCGTCAAAACGCCTGATTTTCTAAATCTTCCCGAAATGGCCGGCAGACTTGCCATAGATATGAAAGCTTTACGGCGCCTTAATCCCGCCATCCGTTCGGAAGTTTTTAACGGCGGTCTTCCCCTCCCGCCCGGCTATCCCCTCAAAGTTCCCAAGGGGATGGGTTATCCCGTAGCTTTGGCCACAGGCCACCCGCCTTGAGGGAACCTCCGAAAACTGTCCATCTGCGTTGTTGCCCGCAAATCCGCAATCCTCACATACCATTAAAGGTATGCTCCGGTTGCGGGTTCGCTCAGCCATAGCATCTGGGCAGTTTTGGGAGGTTCCCAATTATCACGGTTTCCGGATGTGCCCTTGAATTGAAAAACCTAATAATATTTTCCCATCCCCCATCCCTGATATTGTTTTTGGGGATCTGCGCATAAAGGTCTTCCCACTGCGAAGATTTCTACTCCACGATAAACATAATGATAACGTGCTGAGTCTTCAATTTTTTTCCCTGTGCATGTTGGGTGTTCGGCAATGACCAAACATCTTCCAAGTTTTGCGCAAGCTCTGGCACCCGCTTCCATTTGAACAAAAGTACCGACCATGAGACTTGAAACGAGAGCGCGGCGTTCCAAAGCATCATTGTTATTCAAACCGGGTAGTTCGTCTGTGTCCAATTGTCCGACCTTTTTGGAAAACTCAGTCCGAAGTTCGCCAGCATTGCCCTCTTGGTCGGCCAGCTCAATCATGCGTGCCGCGAAGAGAAGCTGATTTGCAATTTTTTGCGTAAGATCCGCTCTTTTGTCATAAGGGGTCGGATTGTCATAAAGTAGCTTTGCACCGGCAAAAAGTTTGGTTTCTTCATCGGAAAGGGGAGTGTCCAAATTTTGTGGGCCAAAGGCCAATGCAAATAAAAAACGGGTTACAAGGGTATTTGGTCTGCCCATTTTCTGCGAGAAAAAAGAAAAATTCGGACTTGAGACGGATTCAGACACATTTCCCGATTTACTAAAACGTAAAATTCCTTTGATGGGTCCGGATGATAACTGAAGATCAAGCGATGCCGTGGCTTCTCCATCTTCCCCCTGTACAAGGGACAAACTGTCTTTATCGCGCAACCCGTAGCTTCCCAAAAAGTAGCGCAAATCCTTTTCCTGCACGCTTCCGTAAGTTTCTCCTACTGCACGAAAAACACGATCCAGCGACAACGCAACAACAGTGTTACCCATTTTTTCCTCCTTGTTGGAATATTGGTTTTATAAAATAAAAAGAAACAAAAAAAGACGTAGACCGAAGATATAGGTTTTTTGCTTGTTTGGTGGAGACAGCTTGTTTTTCAGAAAGAGAACATTCGCAGAGCATGTGCTCTCTGATTATATTTTCACCGCAATTTGTCAACAGAAAAACCTTAAATTTCCAAAAGCCATTTCATTATATTGGAGTGACTCGCGTTGTGTTTTTTGAGAACAGCGGATTCAAGCTCGTTCGTTAATGTCAGAATCAGATTGGTTCCTTTCTTTAGATATTTGTCAGAAAGATCGAAAACGCCCAGTTCCCTGGCCAGATTATCCTTATTGAGATCGGAACAAACCTGATATTTGTCAAAAGCATTGCCATCACGATTGAGAATAAAATCAATTTCCCGCCCGCGCTCATTTATTCCATAAAAGATTTTGTCAGTTTTTCTTCTCAGATGGAGGAAAATGAGATTTTCCAGTTTCATAGAAAAATTTTCACGACCTGTGCGATACAGGCCGGCCAGCCCCGCATCTATTGAGTAAAACTTTTTCGATGAAGAAAATATCTTGCGTTGTTTCCAGTCGAATTTGTTGAGCTCCAAAACAACAAATGCTTTGGTAAAATAATTGATGTATTTAATGACCGTTTCGACCTTAATTTCAATGCCGAGAGATTTTATCCTGTCCTTTAAATTGGTATATGAAACAACAGTGCCAATGTTCGAAAGGACATAACTCAGTAAACGCTCTAAAACATCGATGTTATCTACCTTAAATCTTTTTACGATATCATCGAGTACAACTTTGGTCGTGATGCCCTTGAGATAGGAGTATTTCGCATCTTCGCTCGCAATTTCAAAAATTTCAGGAAGGCCGCCAAAACATGCGTATTCGAAAAACAATTTTTCGAGTTCCGCTTTTTGCCTCAAATAGTCTTTTTCATTTTTTACTTCAATTTTTTTATAACTCAAAAATTCTCTAAAGCTGAACGGAAAAAGAAAAAACTCAATGTACCTTCCTGCAAGATTTGAACCGAGTTCTGCCGAAAGAAGTTCGGAATTTGAACCGGTGAGTATGATTGTCGTGTCGTCGCTTTTTTCATATATCGTTCTTACAAATTTGTCCCAACCATGCACGTTTTGTATCTCATCAAGAAAAATTAATTTAAGACCGTCTTTTGCAATGTCGGATAGAAAAACGGAATATATCTCCCCCAACTTCTTTGCCGAGTTGATATCGGCCAAATTATAATCCTCAAAATTCAGGTAGAGAATGTTTTCAATTTTATATTCCTTTTTCTCGACGAGTATTTTTGCGATTCTTTGTGCCAGAAATGATTTACCAGCTCTTCTAAACCCGGTAATTATTTTGATTGGCTTCGATGTAATCGCGGAGAGGATGGCAGATTCGTTATAACGTTCCACACCCTTTCTTTTCAGGATTAGGTTCTGCCAATCATAAATAAGCGTCACAATTTCATTTTTATTCATATTTTACCTTCGTATGGGTAAATTTTAGTCATATTTTATCGCCCTGTAAAGGAATAATATTAACAAAGACCGATTTGATGCAGGCCTGTACGGAATTGATGCATCTTCGTCAGTTCATCTAAAAAATAACCCCCTCTCCGGCTGGCCCCTTTCCTGCACTAGATAAAAATCAATATGGGTTCCAATAAGGGTTTGTCGACAAAGTGTCATTCTGAGTCCGAAGGGCGAAGAATCCAATTTGGTAACAGTATCAGAATGAGATTCTTCGTCGCTAACGCTCCTCAGAATGACTTCGGCGACAAGCCCAATAACAAAGGAGGAGTCGTGGTGGAATATGTTTTGGTCGTGGCGCTTCTGGCTTTTTGGCTGGCGGCGGCGTTTTACAACCCGGGCCACGGAGGGCGAAGCGTAGGAGCTTCTTTTCTTGCTTGGCATCACGACCTGTCGGAGAGAGTGGCAAAACCGTGAAAAGGACTAGGGACCATGGACAATGGACCAAGGACCATGACGATGATGAGAAACTTTAAAAATATACAGGCTTGGATTTTAGCCAGCGACCTTGCGGTTCAAATTTATACTCGTACCTCAAATTTTTCAAAGGAAGAACGTTACGGTTTGATTTCTCAGATGCGACGCGCTGCCATTTCCACGTTGGCAAACATTGCGGAAGGAGCCAGCAGACAGCATAAAAAGGACTATTTAAATTTTTTGTATATAGCTAGGGGATCTCTTTCTGAAACAGAAGCGCTGTTGGAGATTTCAAGACGTCTTTTGTTTTTAAATAGTTCTCTTTTTGAAGAGCTGACTCTAATCTGCCAAAAAACTGCAAGATGTTTGTTCGGTTTAATCAGAGCCGTTGAGTCTGAAGTCTATAGTCCATGGTCCGTAGTCCATAGTCTATCAAATAGTCTATCAACTAAAGGAGGCAATCATGTTGAACAAATCATCTAAGTCAAGGTTTGGCTTTGCCAGACCGCGAAGCAAACTCGAAGAGTTTGCGGAGTCTAAAATAGAATGCAGAATTTTGCGGAATCAGAAAGGGCAGAGCGCCACGGAATATATGCTTCTGATCGCCGTGATTGTGATTGGGCTTGTGGCCGCGGCTTCACGCATCATTCCCATATTTCAGGAAGGGGTTAACGGATTGGGAGCGAATATCACTGAAACTCTCAAGACAAATCAGGAAATGACAAAGGCCAACCCATGAAAAACTGTCGCGGAGCCGGTCTTGTCGAATTTATTTTGATTTTGCCGTGGGTGGTAGGGATTGTTCTCGCATTGGTGGCCGTGGCGATTTGGGTTCTGCAGGGACACTTGATGCACTACGCGGCTCATAAACAGTCAAGACTTTTGAGTCTCTATCAAACGGACAAAGCTGAGGCGGAATCGCAATTAATTTATCCACGACCGATTGTAACCCACGCCCCACTTCATTTTTCTCTGAATGGTGTTCAACTCGATCTTTTGCACCAAGATAAACAAGACGCATGGCGGCAACCCCAAATGGACAATCCGATTCCGTTTTGCGGAGAGGAAGGAAACTACGCACTATGCAGTTATTGAAAAAAACAAAAAAAGGTGAACGGGGACAGGTTGTTGTCTTTTTTATCCTCATCATTCCCATTTTGATGTTGCTGTTGGTAACAACCGTTCAGTTTTCAAAACTGGTTTTTGAAAAGATTCGTCTGCAAGAAACGACCGATCGGGCGGTGTATGCGGGCGCCGGTTATCTAACCGAAGTTTTAAATCAGATGGCGCTTTTAAATTGGAAAGTTCATCAACTCTTTCTCGACCGCAAAGAAGATTTTCTAAAAAATGGCTCCAGAAAAACGGAGAAAGAGGCGAGAAACCAGATTCAAAAAACTCTAAAAGATCAAGAAGCCCTTTTGTCTGAAATGGAAGAGTTGGGTCAAACTGCTTATCCAAAAGCCTATCAAATCGCGAACCGTATTTTTCATGAAGAGTTTCCCCAGTCCAACTTGACGCAGGTTTTCCAGCCGCCCATTGTTTTAAAAGACGGACCTCAGGAGACTTTCTATTTTGACAGAATAAACGGCGTGATGGTTAACCCCACAGGTCATGAGCGCATTCCAAGAGTCAGCTTGCCATTGCGTATGGCTTTTGTGAAGGACCCGTCCACCATTGTTGGTTTTTCAGCATCCGCCGAAGTTAAAAAACAGGGACACGCTTTGAAAGCCCTCTCGGCGGCGGAACCTTATGGAGGTTCTCTTTGGCGTTTTGCCCTTTCGCCGGAAAAATCAGACGCACTGTTTTATCGGACCGCAAGGGTCCCTGTGGAGACATTTTATGATCAGAAATAAAAAAGGCGCCGCCACAACGGAACTGATTCTCTTGTTGCCGCTCATGCTCGTTTTTTTCTGGGCCTTTATGAAGCTTTTTAAAATTTCGACAGAGTCCCGGTTTCGTTTGATAAATGCGGAACATAAACAGATCGAAACGTTACAGAAAAAAGAACTCTCCGTTTCTGTTTTGGAAAGACCCTGCCAAATCGATCCAGCCATTTGCGACGGGAGGAAAAAATGAAATGGAAACAAAAACCAGTTTTGCTCGCCTCCCTGTTTGCTTTTTTCAGTCTCTTTCTTGTTTGGGGTTTTTTGAAAGCAAAAGAAGCGCGGTTTAACTCGCTGGAGGAACCGATTTCCGTGCTTGTGGCGAAAAAAGATATTTTGGAGGGCACGCGTTTGGATGAATCACTGCTTCAAACAACACAAATTCCACGCCGCTTTTTGCAACCGAGTCCGGCGACTTCTTTGGAGTCAGCCGTAGGTTTTGTGAGCGCCGCCCCGATTTTGAAAGGGGAACAAATTTTAGAAACGAAGTTGATGGCCTTGAGCAGTATTACGGGGCTGGCGGTAAAAATTCCACAAGGAATGCGGGCGTTAAGTTTGGATATAGATGATGCAGGCGGCGTGGCGGGGCTGGTGCGACCCAATAATTTTGTCGATATTTTGGCGACATTTGAGATCGAAGATTCCACCGACACCGCCTCTGTGACAACACAAACCGTGGCGCAAAAAATTCTTGTGTTGGCGGTGGGGGAAGACCTCGGCTCCAAAGTGACGCTGGAAACGGTGGCCAAAAACAGTATCAAGAAAAGTTTTTTGTCGGGAAGCTCTTTTTCCGAAAATATTGCTTCGCGGAAAAAAACAATCACACTCTGTGTTACTCCGAGACAAGCGCAAACAATCGAATTCGCAAAAACACAATCCAAAATCTCACTCGCCTTGCGCCCTCTCTTGGAAGAGGAGCCGCTCTCCTTAAGCCCCACCACAATGTTGGACGTATTGGGAATGAAAGGCCATGTGCGGAGCAACGGATACAGGGAGTATAGGGGCAAATAATGAAAAAATTAAAAATCAAAAACCAAAAATCAAAAATACAAACAAAAAATAAAAAATTTTTGATTTTTGATATGTGTTTTTCATTTTTGGTATTTAATTTTTTATTTTTCACTCCGTTATTGGCAAGGGCACAGTCTCTTCCCGCGCAGTCTCTCTCCCGCGGCGAATCAAACACGCTCATTACAGAATATGAAATCGGCGATGTAGCGTTGACGGATCCGAAAGTTGCCGACTTTTTTATTCAGGAAGACCGCAAATCAATTTATTTGAACGCCAAGGGTGAGGGTTTCACAACGCTTACGCTGTGGGATAAACAGGGTGAGGCGAGAGATGTCATTCCTGTCACTGTTTACGGCACCAACCTCAAAGGAATTTTGGGAGAGGCGAAACAATCGTTTGGTTCGATCTCTTCGATTCAGTTTATCACACAAGACAACACCATTCATATTGTGGGCGAGGCGCCATCGCCCTCCGATTATAAAAGGATACAAAGTTTTTCCGCGCGCTATCCGCAAATTGTCAACGAAGTGACACTTGCAAAACCGGTGCTGGACACACTTACCTCGCGCATTGAAAAAGCAATCGCGACACCGGGGATCAAGGTTCGCTCGGTGCGAGACCGTGTGATTTTGGAAGGCGTGGCTTTTAGCCAATCGGCCTCCAACAAGGCGTTCGAGATTGCAAAACTTTATGACCCCAACTGTCTCAACCTCATTGAAGTAAAACAGGGAGACCGCAATCCCGGAAAAGAACCGATGGTGCAACTCGACATTTATTTTATGGAGATTCAAAAATCGGCCTTGCGCTCTTTTGGAATTGAATGGGCGCCCGGTTCTTTTCCTCAAGGTGGCGGTGAAGGGTTAGGTGGAAGTGGTGGAGGCATCGGTGGTTTGGGACAATCGCTGATCGGTTTTGTGATGAATCTTTTGCCGAAAATCCGTCTCATTCAGGAAAAAGGTTTGGGGCGTGTTTTGGAAAACCCAACCCTTTTTGTCAAAAGCGGTGACTTGGCAAATTTTTTCAGCGGCGTGCAGGTACCTTATTATGCCCAGCAGTCGGTGCAGTTCAAAGAGGTGGGAGTAAAAGTGGAGGCGCAACCCATTGTGGCGGGGAGCGACATTGATTTAAAACTCAACGCGACCATTTCTTCGGCTTCGCCTCACATTCAGGGCGGAATCAACACGCACACATTAAACACCACGGCGTATCTTCCTCTGGGACAAGCGGTGGTGTTGGGGGGAATTTTGAGCAATCGCGATGTAAAGACTTACAATCGCGTGCCCAAAGATTTGGCCACCTCCTCCGCGCTCTTCACACTTTTTCTTTCGAAAGATTTTCAATCGAGTCGTTCCGAACTCGTAGTTTTTGTTTTGCCACGCATCGCAGATCCACTGGCCGACGCCAAGGCGGCTCAGGAAGAGTGGCAGAAGAGGGAAGAGGCAATGGTTAAGGAGAGGTCGATGCGAGAATATCTTGATTACATGAAAAATCAAAAATCAAAGATCAAAAATTAAAAACACATACCAAATATAAAAAACAACTATGCAAAACAATTATCAAAGCCATCACATGGAATTCAAAAGGCGAATATACCAATACTCCCTGAATTTGATAAAATTTTTGCAATATTTGCCTAAAGAACCAATTTATCGGGAAATCTCTGGACAGCTTGTCCGTAGCGGTACAAGCATTGGAGCAAATTATTTTGAAGCTCAAGGCGCCAGTTCAAAAAAAGACTATCAAAACTACTTCAACCATTCGTTGAAATCGTCCAATGAATCGCGATTTTGGCTTTCTCTTCTAAAAGAAAGCGGTCTTGTGTCGCAAGAATGTCTTGTTTCCTGCGATGCCTTGTTAAAAGAAACACAAGAATTTGCCAATATTTTTGCCCCCAGCATTTTAACAATGAAGGGCCGCAGGTAGTTATTTTTAATTTTTGATATGTGTTTTTGGTTTTTAATTTTTGATTTTTAATTTTTCTATGACACGTTTTATCAATATCATGGGTGTCAAAGATGGAGTCGGAGCTTCTTCGTTTGCGCTTAAGCTGGCTTTGGGATTGAAGAAGCAGGGGGTTAGGGTTCTTCTTTTGGATTGGCATCCTGAATATGTGGGGGATTTGGGCCGTCTTTCTTCTTCTCAAAATGGTTGGCGGACTTTGCGGGATTTGCAGAAAATTCCCGAGCCCGTTGATAAAAATTGGCTTCATGGTTTTTTGAAGAATTCCGACGGCGTTGATTCTCTTAGTTGGGGAAAGGCGCGATCGGAACTTTCCAATTTCACACCCCGGAGTGCCTTTTCTCTTCTGGAACCTTTGCTGGTTCATTTTGATTATGTCGTGGCTGATATTGGTTCGCGATGGAATCCTTTTATAACTCCACTGTTGGAAAAAAGTTTTTGCCTTCTTTTTGTTTTGCAGGCCCATTCCAATCTCGTGCAGGAATTGCGTTGCAAAGCGGATGAGCTTATCCAGAATTATTTTCCTCTGGAAAAAACAGGTTGGGTTGCGTGGAATTGGGATGCACAATCTTTTTTGACAAACAAAACCGTCAGCGATTTTTCAAAAATTTCCTGCCGGGGCTCTTCGGTTGAAGAAGTGATTGAGGCACTTCAAAAACAGGAAGATAGAATTGATTCGGCTATCTCTTCTCCTTCTTCTGTTGAACAAGTCATTTCCGGCGAAGACACGAACTCTTTAAAGATCGCGCTTCTGCGGTCGGTTCAGGAAGAAATGGAAGCAAAGGGACTGAAAGCGGAAAAAGAAGACAAGGAACTCCGACCAAAGATTTCCAAAATTATTTTAGAGGTGATGGCGGCAAAATCACACACTTTCCCAGAGTCGCTCGATAAAACGGCTCTGCTTGAAGAGTTGTTGAGTGAATTGCTAGGTCTTGGTCCCTTGGAAAAATTGATCTCCAATTCCGGCTATAGTGAAATTCTGGTCAACGGCGCAGGTACAATTTATGTGGAAGAGAAGGGAAAACTCCGCCTCACCCCGTTGAAATTTTTGAATGCCGACTCTTTGCAAAAAACAATCGAACGAATTTTGTTGCCGGTGGGAAGACGCGTGGATGAATCTTCTCCGATGGTTGATGCGCGTCTCCATGATGGTTCGCGCGTCAACATTATTCTGTCTCCTCTGGCTCTCAATGGTCCGGTCATCAGCATCCGCCGGTTTTCCAAAGAACTTTTGGGTCCGAAAAATTTGATACAAATGGGAGCCGCCAGCGAGGAGACATTTGCATTTTTAGAAGAAGCAGTGCGGACTCGAAAAAATATTCTTGTTTCGGGCGGCACCGGTTCCGGCAAGACAACGCTTCTCAATGTTTTGTCTTCGTTTATTCCGGAAACGGAACGCATTATCACCATTGAAGATGCGGCGGAACTTCAGTTGCGTCAACCCCATGTTGTGCGGCTTGAATCGCGCCCCTCCAATATCGAAGGGAAGGGATCGATCACCATCCGTGATCTTGTTCGCAACGCGCTTCGCATGCGCCCCGACCGGATTGTGATCGGAGAATGCCGCGGTGGCGAGGCGCTTGACATGTTGCAGGCGATGAACACGGGACACGAAGGATCGCTCACAACTCTTCACGCCAATGCTCCGCGCGATGCGCTGAATCGTCTGGAAACTCTCGTGATGTTTTCGGGTATGGAACTTCCTTCCAAAGTAATTCGGGAACAAATCGCCTCGGCGATTGATCTGATTATTCAGGTGTCAAGATTGTCCGGTGGCGAGAGAAAAATCACGCAAATTTCAAAGATAACCGGACTGGAAGGAGATGTCTTTTTGCTTGAAGATATTTTCGGAGGGCTGGCATGAAACGGAAAAAATTAAAGGAGATCGAAGCAACACTTCCGGAATTTTTTACGATGGTCGCCAACGCGATGAAGGCGGGATTGAGTTTCCCTCAAGCTTTGCAAATGGCGAGTCAAGAGGGGCCTTCTCCTCTGAAAGAGGAATTCAAGGAAATTTTGGAAAAAGTTAATTTGGGATGGTCGCTGGAAGAAGCCCTTCTTGCAAAAGAGTCCGCATTAAAACTGGCCGACTTTTCTTTGATGGTGCATTCGGTTTTGATTTTGCGCCAGACTGGCGGAAATTTTGTCCCGCATTTTGAAAATTTGGCGCACATTTTGCGGGAAAGAAAAAAAGTTTCTTCTAAAATCAGACTTCAAACAACGCAGGGAATGACTCAGGGAGTGATTTTGGGATTCATGCCTTTGGGTCTTGGACTGGCACTTTTTTGTTTGTCCCCCGAATTTATTTCTCCTTTGTGGGAGAGCGCGCTGGGATGGATGGCTCTCTGCGCGATTTTAATTTTAGATGCAGGCGGTTGGTTCTGGATGCGTCATTTGTCGAGGATAGAAATATGAAAGGACATGGGAAAGGACAATGGACTATGGACCATGGACAAGGGACTAAAAACCTAAAATCACTATTTTTGTTGTTGGTCCTTGGTCTATGGTCCATGGTCCATAGTCCGGCCCTCGCCCAAAAACATATCACCTATATTGAAAAACGCGGAGCTCAGGTGCGTGAATTTTCTGCCCGCATCGAAGGAAATGAAATTTATTTTAATAAACGCGTCGGCCTTTTCCCGGATCATCTGATTTCCGGCTCTCCATGGTATCTTGCGGGTTTGCCGTCTCTAGAGGAAACAGCACCCTTTATTTTTGAAGATTTTCCGACGCTTGCGTTGCAAAGAACATTCGATGACAAAAATACCGTCAACATTCTTGGAACAAGCTTCGAAAAATATCGGGAGCATCTTTCCCTCAAAGCAAAAGATGAAATTATTCCGTTGACGGAAGAAGAAAGGGATTTGAGTCAAAAGCTCAAAGCTTATGGAATTCAGGATATCGCGCTGGAAGGGACAGGAGAAATTTTGATCGATCCAAAAACAAAATCAGCCGTGGCGGAACAGTTTGTTTTATCTGGAGAAGTAACAAAAAATACGGGGAAGGAACATTGGCAGATGGAATGGGCGTTTGGAGAAGGACAAGGGACTATGGACCATGGACTATGGACGGGGGGAAAATGATATTTCTAATCTCTGTAATGATGAGCGGGGCGGTTGGGTGGATTTTATTTCTCTTTTTTAAAAAATTGGAGAAAGAACATTTAAGAGCCCAGTGGTTTTCCGCATTGAAGCAGATTCAAAAGGAAGGACCTCTGCTTGTCTGGAATCGTCCCTTGATCCCACTCTTTGGATTTCTTTTTAAAAGGGATTTATTCGAAAAACAGACTAAAAAATTATCTTCGTTGTTGCAACTTTCCGGTGCCGACAAAATTTTAAATCCGTCTGAATTTCTTTCGTGGAGTTTTTGTCTCGCGTGGGAAGGAGTTTTAATCGCCGTGCTTCTTTTTGGTTTCTCCTTTTTTTCGCTGTTCATCGGATTGTTGTGTGGCGCGGGTTACCCCTTTTTGTGGATCATCCTTAAAAAAAGAGAACGCTGGCGTTTGATTCGCAAGGATTTGCCTCTCGTCATGGATCTTCTGGCTCTCTCGGTTGGTGCGGGACTTGATATGATGCAGGCCATTCAAAAAATGGTGAAGCTTTTGCCCGCCACTCCACTGCTTATCGCATTCGAAGAAGTGCAGAGTGATTTGAAGCTGGGACAAACACGAAAAGAATCACTGCAACATTTTAAAGAAAAAATGCCTCTGCCCGAGATTCGCCAGTTTGTCGCTCTGCTTCTGCAAGCCATTCAGTTGGGTACTCCGCTAGCACCAGTCCTGCTGGCCAGCGCCGAACAGATGCGCACAGAGCGTTTTTTGGAAGTGGAGCGTTTGGGCATCAAAGCCTCGCAGAAAATTTTATTACCTCTGATCTTTTGCATTCTACCTTCCGTATTCTTAACCATTTTTGCACCACTGGGCATTCGTTTTCTAACCAAAGGCTTCGAGGGATTTCTATGAAATTGCGCAATCTTCTTCTGATATCGCTGGGTATAATCTGGCTTTTTTTTGCTTGGCTTTGGATTGATCAGACAAAAAAAGATTTTCTGCGAAAAGAAATCGCGAGAGGTGAGTCTTATGTCACGACGCTCGCCGCATCAAACAGAACCCCTCTCCAAAATCAATTGGAACCTCTTGTGGGTCTTGGTGATCTGCTTCAGCAACAGGGCGTTGTGGAAGCCATGGTTAGCGATTTTCAGGGAAAAGTTTTGGTTCCTCTCCAGCACTTCGGTGAAAAAGATATTTTTTCGCAAAAAAAAGGGGGCGACCTTGTTTTTAAAAAAGAGATATTGGGTTTGAATCAGGAAAATTTGGGGACGGCGCTTCTTCTTTTTCATCCCGACGTTCCCAATTTTTATGGTCTCCAGTTTTTATTTTTATCACCTGTTTTGGGGGTAATTGGTTTTTATCTCTATTTTTCGTTGCGTCGTAAAAAAGAGCCAGCGAGCAAGTCTCTGCCAAAGCCCATCTGCCAACACTCGCTGGATTGGATTCCCCTGTTGCATCGATGGGTTGGAGAAGAAGTCTATATGTTTGACGAAGAGGGAAATGTTCTCGCCTGTTCCTCAGAAACCAATAAGACTCATCTGCTCGATCTTTTTCCGGAGCCCGGAGAGGCACAAAATATTCTGACCCTCTTCCAAAAAACAAAAGAGGATGGGAATTCAGTCACTCATTTTGACGGAGAAAAAATCAGAATGGGAAGTTGGAGGGAAAAAGATGGAACGAAACGTTTTTTGCTCGCTTGTCATTAAATTTCTACTGCTTTTGTCGCCGATTTCTTCTTATGGAAACAATCGCGCCGCCGAAATATTGGTTGGAAATTTTTATGAACAGGGAAATTATCATGTTGCCATCCAAGAATGGAAAAAGGGAATTTGGAATTACGAACTTGCCCGTTTTTTGGACCCAAACCTCGCTGTAACGCAATCGAAAATAAAAAACCTCACATCGGAACTGCAAAAACAGTCGGAGCAATTTTATTTGGAAGGTTTGAGAGATTATCAATCCCTCCGTTTTAATGAAGCCAATCTTCAATGGCAGATGGCGTTGCAATCGGTTGTGGAACCTCAAAGTCCCCTCAAACAAAAAATTGAAACAGCGCTGATCCTTCTTAAACAAGGAGTTCCGGCCGCAAAAAAAGAGAGTCTACCGCCGGAAATGTCAGATCCAACACGCGGCACCATGGAAGAGGTGAGAGGTTTTTTGGAAAAAGGGGAACCGCGCCAAGCGGCTCTTGTTTTGAAAGAGAGTCTTCGTCGTGATGAGAAAGAAGAGAGATCACAAAATCTTTTAAACCGTTTGCAAAGTTCTCTTTCAAAAGATGAGACAAGTCAGAATTTATCCGAAGCAATTCAAAAACAGTTTGAAGCCGCGCAAAAATTATTAACGGAAGCAAAAAATGGCGGTGGTTATCCAAAATACAAAGAAGCGCTGGCGCTTTTCAAGCCGGAGGATTTGAAGCCCCCTTTTTATCGGGAGTTGGAAGAGGGCCTCAAAGAGAGTGCCGTAAAACTCAATGAACAATTAAAACCGGCGCTTAAAAATTGGGAAACCGCGTTGCAAAAAGAAAATCCAAATTTAGAAGAAATCGGTTTGAAATTAAAAAAGATAGTTTCGACTTATCCCCCATCTGAAGAGACGAGCCAGCTTCTACAGAAAGTCTATGACTTGCTCCAAAAAAAATCGGAACCCCTGCTAATGGAAGCCAAAACAGTGCAAGAGTTGGAAGGAAGTCTCGTCGCCAAACCCTTTTATGAGAAAGCAAAAAAGACCGCCCTCTTCACCGAAGTCCCCGCCTGGCAAGAAGCCCACAAAAATCTAGAAGCAAGCGCCAAAACCCTTGACGTGAGGAAATAATGAATTTAAAATGGCTATCAATGTGGACACTTAAATTATCATCACAGGCCGTTACTTTTTATGAGGGTGTGACTGGTAAATATAAAACGCAATTAACAAACGGTTTAAATAAACTTTCTCAAGATCCCCATATCGGTAAAATGCTAAAAGGTGATTTGAGAGATTATTGGTCTTATCGAGTTGGAGTTTACAGAATTATTTATAAAATCCATCAGGAAGAAATTATTGTGGAAGTTTTGAGAATACAACATCGCAAAGAAGTTTATGAAAAATTTAGGAGGTAACCTATGGCACAATTATTGACCATCACAAAAGCCAAACAGCAATTGCTGGAATTGGCCCGACGTAATCAAGAGTTGGGGGAATCTTTTATCATTCTCAAAGACGGGGAGCCTGTGAGCGCTCTTCTCCCTTTTGAAGAATACGAGGCCATTCTTGAGACGCTGGATATTCTGGAAGACGAGCCCGATATTTTAAGAAAGCTCAAAAGCGCGGAAAGGGAAATCGCCGCTGGTCGTTATAAAGTATGGAACAAAGAAAAAAAATTAAAGCATCGTTAATCCTTTTCCCTTGAAAAAATCTGACAGGAGTCTTATTGCGCTGGGCTGGAGGTTTTATGTCACAACAAGTTCTCGATTATATTGCAAAAAACAAAAACCATTTTTTGGAGAGTTTGAAACAGATTATTCGTTTGGAAAGTATTTCAGCCCAGCCCGCAAAAAAAGATCAGGTTTTAAAATGCGCCGATCTGGAAACAAAAATTCTCAAAGAGATTGGTCTTGAGCATGTGCAGTTGATTCCCACCGGCGGATATCCTCTGGTTTATGGCGACTGGCTTCATGCACCGGGCAAACCCACCATCCTTATATATGGCCACTATGATGTACAACCGCCCGAACCCCTTGATCTTTGGAAAACGCCGCCGTTTGAACCCACGATTGTTGGCGATAATTTATTTGCCCGCGGTTCCTCGGACAACAAGGGCCAGCACTTTAGCCACATCTGCGCGATGGAAGCCTATCTGAAAACGGTCGGCAAACTCCCCGTAAACATCAAAGTTGTTTTGGAAGGGGAGGAAGAAGTGGGTGGAGAGGGGATTGACAAATATGTCCGCGAACACGGAAAATTTTTGGCCTGCGACGCCGTGATGATC
>JACRBV010000118.1 GCA_016213065.1 Deltaproteobacteria bacterium | reverse complement strand
TGTAAAAAGGAAGGATTTTCCGGCAAGGAGTCCCCCCTCTTTTTTGAAACCCCCCTTTTGAACTTTCACCTGTTTCAAAAGCGCATCAATCAATACCCTTTTGTCTTTGAATCCCTCCACTACCATTTCGGCAATTTTGTCTCCAATGCCGTGAATGGCCGTCAACTCTTCCCGCGTTACTTTCAAAACTTTTTCAAGTGTTTCAAATCCGGCCAAAATTTTGGCGACATGTTTTCCCAACTCCGGAATACCCAAAGCCCTTAGAAAAATTTCCAAAGGTAATTCTTTTTTGCCTCGAATATTTTCAACCAATTTCGTGGCAAGAGTTTCCCCCATTCTTTCCAACGTAAGAAGATTCTCTATCTTTAGGGTATAAAAATCGGAAGGGTCTTCGACAATTTTTTTATCATACAACTGCTTAAGTAATTTTTTACCGAAATAATCAATCCCCACCACTTTTACAAAATGATCGAGTTCGCCAACCTTACTCACCGAACATTTTTTTGGATTACTACAGAATAAAAAATCGTCGCGCAGTTCCACCGCGGAACCACACGAAGGACAATGTTTTGGGGCTGTGATCGGCTTTCCTTTTCCTTCGATGACTTTTTCAAGATTGGGAATCACTCCGCCGCGGCGCACCATCAAAACCTTGGCGGGAATCGTTACCCCCATCTTTTTCATCAAACCGAAATTGTGAAGTGAAACGCGCGTAACGGTGGCACCGGACAAAACAACCGGATCCACAATTCCAACCGGTGTAATCGTTCCGGTGCGGGAGACACTCCAAAAAACATCGCGTAACATTGTTTCGCCAAAATCTCCCTGAAACTTGTAGGCGATCGCGTAACGCGGGTGATGCGCCGTTGCACCCAGACGTTCCTGCTCCGAAACAGAATCAACCTTGTAAACCACTCCGTCGGTTTCATAATCCCACTGATCACTTTTCTCAAAATAATTATCGAAAATTTTTTGGATTTCATTTTTTGATACAAGTTTTGCATCTACCTCGGGAAATTTTTCTTTTGCCAGCAGTTTTCTTTTTTCCTGCTCCGTTTTGGCGGATGAATGAAGCAGATCATAGGCAAAGAAAGAAAGGCAATACTCTCCGGTTTTTTTGGGGTCCTTTTGTTTGATAGCTCCCGCCGCAAGATTGCGCGGATTTGCAAAAGTTGAACGGAATTTTTTGAAAACTGACAAGGGCATGTAAACTTCGCCCCGCACTTCCACATTGTTAAGTTTTATTTTTTGAGGAATGTCTGAAATATATTTCACATTGGCCGTGATGACTTCTCCTTCAACCCCGGATCCCCGTGTGGCGGCCATCGCAAGTCTTCCATCAGAACCATATCGGAGCGCCACCGCACATCCATCGATCTTTGGAGACGCCAACACATTGCCCTCAAATTTATCAAGCCAATTTTTAATTTCTTTTTCGTTGTAACACTTATCCAAAGAAAGCATGGACACTTCATGAATTACCGTTTTACTCGCTTTGGAAATATCAGAACCGATTTTCTTCAGAACCGAAGAATCAGGTTTTCTTTTTTTAAGTTCTCTTACTAACTGGTCGAATTCCGCGTCTGAAATTTCCGGGGCATGTTTGACAAAATAAAGAGCATTATGCTTAAGGACCTCTTCTTCCAATTTTTTAACGGTCAATTTACGCATTACCATGAAAGGATTTTTCGCATGTCACCAAAATAATTGAGAGCCATGAGACGGTCTCCCCAATCGGTGCCAAAACGATAAACGGCCAAAGAGCCATTGTCAGACCCTACACACTGAAGATGGTCAAGAGAAACACCCAGATAGTGAATGATAATGGCTTTGAGCACATCGGCATGCGAAACAACCAGCACCTTTTCTCCAACATGATTTGCCCGCATTTTCTCGATAGCGGCAACGCATCTTTTCTGAACATCCACCACCGCTTCCCCACCGGGCACTTTCACCGTGGAGGCCCGAAAACGGTAATCATAATATTCCTTGTTATATTTTTTTTCGACATCGCCAAAAGTCATCCCAATCCATTTGCCATAATCAATTTCCGCCACCCCTTTTTCCGGCATCACCTGCAGATTTTTTCGTCCTTCAATAATAATAGAGGCTGTTTCAACAGCGCGTGCCATAGGACTTGAATAAACGGCATGAATGGGAACACCTTTAAGCCAATCCCGCAAATTTTGAGCCTGTTGAATCCCGGTTTGATTCAGGGGAATGGGGTGAGGCCCCATAATTTTTTGCTGGGGATTCCAGTCGGTCTGCCCATGTCGTACTAATAATAGATCCATTGTCATGGTGCCTTATCTAAAAAAGCCCCCGCATAATCAAGAACGAAATAAACCGTTGACTAATGGGGGTGGATATGAAACCATTTTTACCAGAAGTACAAGAAGCACTTAAGCGAAAGAGTGAAGAGAACGCAATGTAAAG
The DNA here is from genome assembly GCA_016213065.1 of Deltaproteobacteria bacterium. Lineage (NCBI taxonomy): Bacteria > Pseudomonadati > Myxococcota > Myxococcia > Deltaproteobacteria bacterium. The sequence goes on along the minus strand of JACRBV010000118.1, from coordinate 11,289 downwards.
CCGAATAAAGACCGCAAAGAAATTAACGCTTTGCGGTTTTTTATTTGAGCAAAGGAGAAAAAGATGGGAAAAAAACTGTATGTGGGGAATCTCCCCTTCGAAGTGACGGAAGACCAACTCCGTGAATTGTTCACGCCGCATGGTCAAATTGAAACAGCCACGGTCATCATTGACAAATTTAGTGGCCGTTCCAAAGGTTTCGGTTTCGTTGAATTTGCTACCGATGCAGAGGCACAAGTTGCCATTGAAAAACTCAACAATACCACAGTGGGAACAAGGCAGATCGTCGTAAATGAAGCCCGTCCCCTGGAAGAACGCAGACCCGGTGGTGGTGGATTTGGCGGTCGCGGTCGTGGTGGCGAAAGAGGTGGTGAAAGAGGCGGCCGTTCCAAAGGAAAAGGCGGCTTCAATCGCTGGTAGATCAAAACAATATAATTAACGCTATATTGCTAAGGCACTCCTCGCGAAGGCGGGGAGTGCCTTTTTTATATCACTATTTATCCTGCTTTGGTTTATCGTTTTTGGCCACAAACTGTTTGATGTCTTCAATATGCTCCAGCATCAGTTTGGCTTTTTTCACACCGAATGTGAAAGGATAACGATCTTCCGGATCGTTTTTCAAAATTAAAACCGGATTTCCCTTAAATTCTGATTCTTCTGCTATCGACATGATGCCTCCTTGGATGATTAAAAATATAATTGTCCCTGAATTCTCGCTTGTTGATCCTTCTGCCCCTGATGAAAACCGGCATTCCCTCCCGTTACCACAATATTGTTAGGCAAGGCAACACCCGAAGCTCCACCCGCACCATAGGTCAAAGGACTATTGATGAGAAGGTTATAATCCGCCTGAAGTTTTAATTTATGACCGTAAAAATAATAATTCAGGTCCGTACCAAATTCATAACCGTTTGTTACGGTGGAACTGGTTTCGAGCACTCCTCCGTAACGAGTGGCCAGTTCAAGATGTTTTGGAATCAAAAAATACCCCGCTTGTCCCAGAAAACCAAACGTATTGGTCCCTGCCGATAAATTCCCCGTGTGATAGCCAATTCCCAAAAACGAAAACCCGCTATAGCGGAAATTCACATCGCCGGTGGTTGACATCACTTTGTTATCCGCTACCGTCTGCGTGGGACGCACTTTGTTATAATTTGTGGCAATGGCCAAAGCCAACTGAGGATGTTCTGAATGGGCAATATCACTTTCGGAATAATTAATGTCTCCCATTTCATTGGTCGATTTTCCCATTACGTTCCAAAGAAAACGTCCTCCATAAAGAAAGGCGTTATTTTTGTTGGCGGAATTGCGATTGCTCCCGTCATTCATAATATAAACTGCGTATTCCAGTTTTTTATCGACCACGGCACCATGCAGGGCAAGACCAAGATCCCGATGCAAGCTGAACACTTCATTCGTCAGTGAAAGATCCACAAACTGCAAATGGCTGGTATAGGCCAGCTCTTCACGACTGAAATAAACTTTGAACTGCCCCACTCTGATTTTAAAGGCATCAGAAAACTGATAATTGACAAAACCATCCGAGAGAGCGGGACCCGCATAACGTTGTGAAGGAGAAACTTCAAAGGTTTGTCCATTTATCAAATCTAGATCAAATTGATATGTTAGCTCTTTTTTGAAGGCATTCCCGAGAAAAAAAACTTTGGCGCGACGAATCTGAAAAGTGTTTGTATTCCCCTGCCGGTCAATTGACAAAAACTGATATTGTGGCTGGAGCTGAAGATTAAATTTGAGACGGTATTTTTGATCCGGTGTTTGGATGTAAAGACCATTGTCGTAACCTCCGTCAATAGGGGCCGCCAAAGCCGGTGCGGCAAACAATAGGCACAACAGAAAAAATAAAAAACGCTTCAAATTCATATTGGTGTGACTAACACAGTCCATCATCCTAAAAAAGGATGAAAAAAGATGGTGTATGGGGTATGAGTGCATTCCGTGAAAGAAATTTTAAAAAAATACTGGGGTTACACGGCCTTTCGACCTTTTCAGGAAGAAACAATTCAGGCGCTTCTCAACGGACAAGATACTTTGACTGTTCTCCCCACCGGAGGAGGCAAGTCGCTCTGTTTTCAAATTCCGTCTCTCCTCAAAAAAGGAATGGCTGTCGTGATTTCCCCTCTGATCTCTCTCATGAAAGATCAGGTTGATGCGCTGAAGGAAATGGGGATTGCCGCGGACTATCTGAACTCCAGCATGACGCCGGAAGAGCAAAACAGGGTTGTTGAAAAAATCCTCGGTGGCGAATTGAAACTTTTATATCTCGCACCGGAGCGTTTAAATACTCCAGCAACGCTTCGACTGCTCGGCTCCATTCCTCTTTCCTTTTTTGTGATCGACGAAGCCCACTGCATTAGCGAATGGGGACATGATTTCCGTGAGGACTACCTCAAGCTCGGAATGCTCAAAGAAACTTTCAAAGGAATCGGCATTCATGCTTTTACAGCAACGGCCACAGAAGCAGTACAAGGCGACATATTAAAATTGCTCAAACTGAACAACCCGCGCATCACAATCGCCTCCGTGGAACGATCCAACCTGACTTTCCGGATATATCCCCGATCCAACTTTGTCCGCCAAATCACCAACATCCTCGACAAACACAAGCAAGAACCGGGAATCATTTACTGTCTCAGACGTGCCGATGTGGATGAACTTTCCGGCCAACTCAATGATCTTGGAATAAAGAATGTTCCGTATCATGCGGGTTTATCGGATGAGAAACGGAAGGATCACCATGAACAGTTCGCCAGAGAAGAAGTTGATATTGTTGTCGCCACAATCGCCTTTGGCATGGGGATCGACCGTTCCAATATCCGCTTTGTCATCCACGCCGCCATGCCAAAAAGTTTGGAGCATTATCAGCAAGAAACGGGGCGCGCGGGACGGGACGGTCTCCCCTCCTTCTGCTATCTGTTTTACAGCGGAGCCGATTTCGGGACGTGGACTTATTTGCTGAAGGGATCAAAAAATGAAGCCGTCATGACGGAAAAATTAAATAAACTTTACCGATTTTGCACACAACCGCAGTGCCGCCATAAAGCACTGGTCCAGTATTTCGGACAAATTTATCCGGAGCCCTCTTGCAAATCCTGTGATTACTGTTTGGGAGAAATTGAACAAATAGAAGATGGGCTCATTGTTGCCCAAAAAATTATTTCCTGTGTTCTGCGCGTCAAAGAGCGCTTTGGCGCCGATCACGTTGCGCGTGTGTTGAAAGGGACACCCACTGAAAACATAGAACGCTGGGGACACCAGTCTTTATCAACCTTTGGACTGATTAGTGACAAACCGGTTTCTTTTATTCGCTCCCTGATAGAACAACTTCTCGGTCAAAATTTTCTTAAACGGGAACCGGAACACGCAACCCTTTCGGTGACTCCATCGGGGTGGCAAATACTGCGCGGTGAGTTGACGCCGGTTCTTGCCAAACCTGTCTTGGCGGCGGGGAAAAAGAAAGAAATCGCGCAGAAACAAAAAAGAGCAAAGGAAAAAGAATGGGAAGCGGTCGATTCGAAGTTGTTTGAGATATTGCGCAAAAAAAGAAAAGAACTTGCCATGGAAAAAAGAGTTCCCGCGTTTATTATTTTTGGCGATAGGACGTTACGGGAGATGGCACGCATACGTCCTGTCACTCAACAATCTTTTGCTTCTGTCTACGGCATTGGAGAAAAAAAACGGGAAGCCTACGCCGAAATTTTCATCAAGCTCATTAAGCAATACTTACTTCTTTTTCATTGAGCAGGAACCACCTTCTTTTTTGCAACCTTTGTGGTGACCCATTTTGTGCTGTCCACAGCTACTTGATGGTTGCATGTTTTCATATTTCTTCTGTTGTTCCGGCGTCAAAACACCGTTGACTTTCTCATCATATTTTTGTCCGAGATCTTTTATATCTTTCGACAAATCTTTCTGCATTTTTTCAATTTGCGACTTTTGTTTTTTGGACAAACCCAGTTCCTTGGCATGTTCAAGAATCATGAAGGAATGGGGATGACCATCATCCTTTGGCGGACAAGCCGAAACCTGCCCGGCAGAGACAACAAAAAAGCCCATGAGGGCCAAAGACAATACAAAAATTTTTTTCATCCTTTTCTCCTTCGGTTGCAATTTAATGCAAGCTTGGTTGTAGTGACATCAAAACTAAAGCATCTTTTTGTGCCGATGAAATCGCCGTGCTTCCGTTTGTTGTTCCACCCAACGCCGCGGCCCGCGCATCCAGACGTTGATGGTAGAGCAACTCTGCCGCCTGTTTCTGCGCCAACGTAGGTTGAGTTCCTCCGCTAAAAAGATTAAATTTGGTGCTTTGAATAATCATTACGTCTTCCTGCAATCCCAACAATGCCGCGAAGGAAGCGGGGAATCCCTGAGCGACATAATCGTTTCTGGCCGGAAGCCACGATTGCATATTGGAAGGAATTTCCAAAGTATCCCGCGTGTAGGTTAATGATCCTCCTGTTGCTTGAATGTTGTTGGCAACCCAAGTTTGAGAAACCGCCTGCGGTATGGGAAAGTTGACCACTGTACCCGTTTCATTCGTGTAGGTACCATAGCCCGCCGGCAACTGTCCAACCGTGATCCCAAAGGCCGATGCCACCGCCGATTTCATTGTCGTAATTTCCGCATTGGTCGATGCAATGTCGGACATAAAAGTGTTAAAACCTGTTTGGTACGCGGCATTGATCGCCGCCTGAATGGTCGCTGTCATCGGATTGGCAACGGGGTTCTCATAATATTTTCCATAAGTACTGTCGATAGCTGAAAAACTTGTGACCATATTGGAAACACCCGTGTTAAATCTTGTTACTTGACTGCCCGTAGCGGAAAGTGTGGTTAACGCATCGCTATAAATTTGTTTGACCTTTGTTGCCGCAATGCGTGTCATAAAGGAGTTGACCGACTGATTCATGGAGGAGCTTGTTGTTGTGGAAACGGCCAGCAAATTGGCATTGCTTTCAGCAATACCTCCTGCGGCATCCATTCCTGCCATAATCAAATCGAGATCAATTCCGGCGGCATTGGCGGCATCAATGAAAATATCGGCCATCATGCTGGCGGCTTCGGCTAAATTGGTGGTTGCAGTAGTCGAATTATCAACAGCGTCTTTGTATTTTGATGTGAAATCGGAAAAATCCAGTTTGCCCGGCTTATTGTAGACCAATTTTTGTTTGAAGGTGGTCATCTGCGCGGCAGTCACACCATTGGTCTGTATAAAGTCAACCAGTCCTCCCGTCCCCAAAATGGCGGCTCTCCCACCGGAGGCAATGTTGCTGATATCCGAGGCGGACATGTTGGCAACGCGCAGAAGCATCAATCCAAAAGCGGCGAAGACAGGATCGGCGCTTCCCCCTGCCGAAAATCCCTGCAACAGGGCTTGAGACTGCGTATAAGACATGTCGTTAACACCTGTCAGATTGGTAACACCCGGCGACGGGGCTGGTGAAAGCCCTTGACGAACAATGGTATTTTGAGTGTCTGGAGTTGCCCTTCCCGATGCATCCGCAGTGGGTCCTTTGACTGTCACCGCCAAAAAATTGGCGTCACTATTTGTTGGAATACTTGAAAAACTAAAACTAATCTTACCGTTGGAATCGGCTACGGCGGTCGTTGAAGTCACATCGGTCGTGGAACCGTCGCTATTGACCTTGGATAACACAACGGAATATGTCGCCCCTGTTGTCAAAGCACCCCACGCTGAAGAAGTTAGAAAGGAAACAAAACAGATCGCAATGAGCAAAAAACTTTTTCTCGAAAACATTTTTTTCTTCATAGATCCCCCTTAAAGTTTATTTGAATTAATTACCACTTCCGGAAACAGTTCCCCCATTGGTGGTCGTTCCCGTGCCTGCACCTGTTGTACCCGATGATGGATTTCCGGGGGTGCCGCAACCAATAAAGCTAATGGTTGTTAACGCCAGACACAGAAAAAATATTTTTTTCACAGAACCTCCTTTTATGTAAGTTAATGGAGTGGGTTTATACGAAAGATTCCATTTTAAAACAAGTTCTCTTTGATGAATTTTTTATAAAAAACATTATCCGTCTACAAATCATTTCCTGAATAGGACAGATTGAAACTTTTATTGATCAGTGGAAAATCGGGGACGATATTATCAAAGCTGACAGTCCCAAGCACAGTCCAATTCACAAAGGAAGGATCATTGGGAACAACTCGACTGATATTTCCAAACACGTCTGTTGTGAGAAAATAAACGATTTCGCCGCGCCATCCCTCAACAAGACTGACGGCGAGGGCGTTCTTTTTCAACGGTGTGTTTTCAACAGACGCACCGATAGGTCCCTCCGGAATTTTACGCAAAGCCTGCTGGATTATCTCGATGGATGAGCGCACTTCCTTGATACGAACACTCATGCGCGCGGCGACATCGCCATCCTGCTCTGTTTTAATCTCGCCCAGACTTAGTTGGTCGTAGGCCGCATACGGAAAATCAAAACGCCCATCGATTTGAATGCCGACCGCTTTTGCGGCCACGCCTACAACACCGCGATCCCTGCCAACCTTTTGTAAGAGAACACCGGTACCTTTCAGACGATTCAATAATGATGTACTATTTTCCTCCACCGCAATTATTTCGCAAAAATCTTTGTCTATTTTTGAGAGTTCGTCGGACAATCTGCTTTTTTCCGTGATCGCAATGTCCTTCGCAACTCCACCCACTTTGTTGACCCCGCGCAAAAACCGGCTTCCCGTAAGCCGTTCATTTATTTGCATCGTCATTTCCCTGAGACGCGCTCCCTGCGCGCCGCCGAAATTAAAACCTGTGTCGAGCATAATCATACCGATATCGCCGAAGTGATTTGCCAAACGTTCCAGTTCTGCGTAAATAACGCGCAAATAAAGTGCGCGTGTTGGCACCTTGATCTCCATGAGTTGTTCAACAGCCTGACAAAAAGCCAGCGAATGACTAAACGAACTGTCACCGGATATTTTTTCTGAAAGACGAATTTTTGAAGGAATCGGGAGAACTTCAAATAATTTTTCGCTTCCCTTATGGGTAAAACCAAGACGCGGTTCCAAAAACACAATTTTTTCTCCGGCAACACTAAACCGGAAATGTCCGGGCTCAATAATGCCTGCATGAATTGGACCTACCGGTATTTCATAAATGCCCTCGCCCGCGACCTTCTGAAAAAGATATGTCGCTTGAGCCTCTTCGGGTCTGGTTTTCCAGTCGAAATCTTTTCTTAATGGAAAAACCTGCGCGGGCCAATTTTCATGCAGAAGAATCGGCCGGGGATCGGGATGTCCAACCGGAGAAAGTCCAAAAAAAGTTTGTATTTTCTTTTCATGATTCCAAACGGCATGGATGGAGGAAACCATCGAAGGAAATTCTTCCGTATTTTTTAACTGGATGAAAGGAATGATAAACGCATTCTCTTTTAAAACACCAAACACATACCATATCTTAAAATACCCCTGTTCTTCTCTCTCATCTGTAGCGGTAATGAGTTTCAGCGAAAGATTTTTATTTCTGTGCAAATCTTTGACAATTTCTCTGATTTCCAAAACGGACGCTTCAAAAAAAGCGACATTGTTGCAAAAATCAACTTTTGAATTCTTTGGAATATATTTTTTTATATTTTCCATCATCATGAATAACTCGCTGTAACACTATCAATCAATGTGCGCAAAAAACCCGGGATAAAAAAACTCAGACAAACAAAAACAAGGAGAAGCACGATGGGTGGAATAATAAGCCAGACATTTTCGTTGCCGGTTTCAATTTCAGCGGGTTTCTTGCCGAAGACCATGGCGCTCATATGTTTAAAAAATCCAATAAACAAAATGACCATCAAAAATAAAGCCAGCACACCAACCGCGGGATAGGTTTTTATGCCTGCGGAAATAATGAACACTTTGCTGAAAAATATGCCAAATGGAGGGGTACCGGTAATGGCCAAAAAACCCATTAGGAAAAATATACTGGTAACAGGCAACGCCGTCAGCATTCCACTGATCTTGGCAATTTTTGTTGAACCGTATTTTAAAAATACAGTTCCCGCCGATAAAAATAAAGCTGATTTTACCAGAGCATGATAAATCATGTGAAGGACAGCGCCAAAAACACCCAAACCACCAAATCCAAACCCAAGCGCCATAATACCCATATTTTCAATGCTTGAATAAGCCAACAGCCGCTTATAATTTTTTTGGGTTAAGATAATCAACGCGGCAATAAAAATAGAAAGCAAACCGAAAATAATTAATAAACTTTGGGTAAAATGCCTGTCAGCCGTTATTTCAGTGATGATTTTAAATCGCAGGACAACAGCTAGCGCTACGTTTAATAGAACGCCGGAAAGTAGCGCACTGACTGGTGCGGGAGCTTTGCTGTGAGCATCCGGTAACCAGGTGTGCATGGGCGCAAGACCGACTTTTGTACCGTAACCGATCAATACAAAGATAAAAGCAATTTTGGCAATGGATGGATCCAAATGAGCGGCGTTTACCGTAAGCCACTGCCAGCTGGCAAACCCATTTTCATCCAATGAACCAGCAGAGGTAAAATACAAAAGCGTCCCCAAAAATCCCAATAGCAAACCAATGGAGTTAATAATCAAATATTTCCAAGCCGCTTCAATAGCCGATGATTTGCCGTAAAAACTGATAAGAAACGCGGTGGAAAGCGTTGTAGCCTCAATGGAAATCCATGTGAATATCGGACTGCTGGCCGAAATAGCTAAAACCATTGCCGCAAGAAAAAGATTTAGCAAAACAAAATACTGTTTCACCTTAATGAACCCGATAATATTCTTGGCTGTTTCCTGACGAAGATACGGAATGGAATAGGCAGACGTTGCGAGCCCCGCAAAAGCAATGATGAGCAGTACAATCGCCCCGAGCGCATCCACGGAAAAAAATAAAAACGGTGTATAGGTTCCCGAAGAAGCAACCTTAAACGCAACAAGAATGGAACCTACAAAGGCAACAACGGAAGCAATAATCGAGGCAATCTCAATAACCTCTCTCTGTCTGGCCAGAAGACCTATTAAGGACGCCATAACAAAAAAGGTGATGATAAATAGTAATTCCATATTTTAATCTTTCAAATGCTTCATGGAAGTCACATCCAGCGATCCAAAATGTCTGTAGATCTTGGATACAAAAACGGTTGCAATAATGAGCCACACAAAAATGTTAAATAGTATGGCAATCTGCAGACTGGGCGACTGTTCAAGACCGGCCAGTGCGGCGAAAACAACAATGCTGTTTTCAAAAGAAAGAATGCCGATGATTTGGGAGAGCGCTCCCTTGCGATTAATAATTAAAAAAAGCGAAACAAACATGATGGAAAGCGCCAACGACAGCAATGCCTGATTAGAGGGACTGATACCCGTAAGCGGCAGAAATTTCCGGGAGTGCGCCGCGGCGGTAAGCATGCCGATTATTATCAATGCAAGCGGCGTATTGAGGTAGGTGCTTACAGAAAATTTTAACGCGTGTCTTTTAATCAATCGGATGAAAAATAGCGGCGCCAAAATGACTTTAACGGCCAACGCAACCAAAGCGATAAAGAGCAGAGATGGATTACCCATTTCAAAAAAGGAATAGAACAAGATCACCACGATTATAAGCGATTGAACTCCGTAGGCTATCGCCACCCCGAAATTTTTTTTCGTAATGTGAAAAAAAACAAGGGTCAGAAAAAATGTTTCCAACAAAAGTTTTGCCAATAAAGCATTCATATTTATGGTCACCCTCTCCCTAACCCTCTCCCCTCGAGGGAGAGGGGGGTTATCAAATGAGGCTAATCGCCACGACATTTAAAATAAAAGAGATCATTAAAAGATCCGGCAGTCGAAAAAACCGGAACTTTGCCATGCTGGATTCAATAATGGCAATCGCCGCACAAAAAATAAAAACCTTTGCTACAAAAGCAATGACGCCCACAAATATCGCGTTTGCATCCGGGCTTCGCGCCATACCCCATGGAAAAAAGAGATTTACCCCCAATGCGGCGAAAATAAAAAGTTTATTAGCCGAGGCCCATTCCATGAGTGCCAGTTTTTTTCCCGAACATTCCAAAATCATCGCTTCGTGAATCATCGTCAATTCCAGATGAGTTGCCGGATTATCAAAGGGAAAACGGGATGTCTCGGCAAGCATCACAATAAAAAAACCGACAAACGCCAGCGCCACGGAAAGAAAAGAGTGAAACTGGCCGGATAGGCCGGCGCCGGAAATTGCGAACAAATTGGTTGTGCCGCTCACAAGCGCAATCGTTAACAGTGAAAAGATCAAACCTCCCTCGGCAAGAGCGGAGACCGTCATCTCCCGGCTCGCACCAAATCCACCAAAGGCACTGCCGGTATCCATACCAGCCAGCGCCAAAAAGAACGTACCCACAGAAAGTGTATAAACAAGGACCAGCAGGTCGCTGGTAAAAGTATTTTTAATAAAGGAGGCAAAGAGCGGAATACCCGTGGCCGCAACAAGTGTTACCGCAAAAACAATAAATGGCGCGCATTTGAAAATCCATGAGGCGTCTTTGCTCACCACTTCGTCTTTATGCAAAAGCTTCCACAAATCTTTGTACGGTTGAAAAATGCTCGCTCCCTTGCGATTTTGAAACTTGGCTTTTATTTTCTTGATAATACCGACGCAAAGTGGCGATGCCACTGGCACAAAGAGGAACTGAATTATCCACATGAGAGTCATCATAATTTATAACGCGAAAAATAACGCGGTTACCAATGCAATAAAAATATAGGATATATAAGTGTTGATATTTCCACTTTGAATATTTTTTGCATACAAAGACAATACGGTAACAGCACTCTGCAAGGGTTGATAAAAATAGGACCGATACACATCGCGTACACCCAAAACAACAGTCCTAGACTTCGGCAAATACCGGCTTTCGGAATCATGATATTCCACTTCATGCTGAATGCTGGGTTTCAACACACCTCTAAAAATAAGAATGATGGACCGGGAAAATCCCGTGGCGGTTATTTCCATGCGCGGGGTCAAACCGGTGCCACAATTCCATGTATCGCCAATTTTTATTTTTTGATTTTTGTTAACCGCGAATTGAATGACAACCACCACGATGAAAATCATGCCGATGAGAAGCGCAAAAAGTGCCGGAGCGGAAACAGAAGCAAAGCCGTTGCCCACCATCAGACCTTGTCCCGAAGAGAAGGAAGTAAAAGGCGGAGCATTTCGAAAAATTCCAAAATCACTTGCCACTTTTTCAAGCAAAGAAGTCAGATATCCGGAAAATATCCCAAACAAAAGACACAATA
>JACRBV010000117.1 GCA_016213065.1 Deltaproteobacteria bacterium | reverse complement strand
TTGTCGGGGAATTTTTTATGGGCATTCTCTTGCCAGGAATATTTCTTACAAAGATATCTTCACAATTAAAGCCAATTTTTTCAGCCAATTCCGCAATAATAAAATCAGTCGGTATCCTCACCTGTTTTACTAAACGATTCCCAATAACTAGTTCCTGCTGTAAAAGTCAAGGATATGGAAGGATATAGAGGAAGGGATGTGGCATGGGTGTTACGAGATTGCGGTTTTTAGGTTTTCGCAATCTCATTTTGGATCGTTTGAAGCAGTGAGAATGGTTTTGGTTCATTATTCGGGCATAGGACACCTCCGTTGACGAATTTTTATTTTTTGAGTTGAAGAAATTTCAAGGAGAGAGGGAAAGAAAAAATCGTTTGTGAACGGAAGCGGCAACAGCGCTGAAGCGAATCCATGACGATTCATGGTCTGGATTTTTTGCTCGGCATCGGTTCCAGCCGAACTTGCGTTTGGATAAAGAGATGAAGGCTTCGATCTGTTGGCGCTGGCGAATCATTCGACGATTGGCGGAAGATTTCTCGACATTTTTTCCGCGCGGTTGAAGTCCCGCAAGAATGTTGAGAGCTTTAAGCCATTGGACGCGCATGCGGGAAAAGAATCCGCGATCTCCCAAAATTTCTTTTGGAAGATGCCCGAATGTTTTCTTGAACCATCGCAGAGCCGGAAGCACAAGCGTTGCGTCGGAGACATTGGCATGGAAGGAGTCCACCACGTACAAACAATTTTTAACGACTGCCACAAGAATTTTCGGGCCGAATTCAGTGTTCAGGGGGAATTTACCTCTGACGATCGGTCGGACATGATCTTTGTGAAATGAAACGATGCGGTTGGGAATGTGAAGAAACCCCTGCCGAATCTGTTTCTGTTGGTGAAGGATCGTGCGGACTTTGAGTTCTGTGGTTTTGAGGTTTTGCAGAAATTGGAGGATATGTTTTGAAGTCGAAGCGCTCTTGCCGATCGTGTGAGTGGCGCGGCATCGCAAGTCTGTGAGTTGTTTGAGGTTGCGGCGGACAAATTGGAAAAGTTGTTTGTGAACTTTTTTTCTGGTTTTTTCTTTGGGTTTGGAAAGTTTGGAGAATTGGATAAAAATTTTCCGCGCCATCCTTTTGTAAGTGCGGTAAACCGGTTGGAGTCCCAACCGTTTTGCTTCGTCAAAAAGTTTCAGGATATTGTGGCGGCATCGTTCCAGAAGTTTAATGTCGGTCGGATAGTGAATGTCTAAAGGAACGCAAGTGGTGTCCACGATCAATTGACCGTTTTTCGTCAGCGATTTGCCGCGAGCGGCATGTTCGAGCACTGATTGGATCAGAGCCATCCCTTCCGGTCCAATCGCTTTGCGAAATTGCGAAAGTCCCGAAGCGGGATTCATGGTTCCTTTCACTTTGGTGGGATGGAGTCCACAAAAGAACATGGCGGGAATCGCGTCGCTACAATAGCCCACGGTCTCGCGGTCAGAAAAATTCTTGATGAATTTGATCATGAGCGTGCCGGCTTGCGCTCTGAGAGGAATGGTCGGGCGTCCCAAAGTCGGATGATAAAACCGGCTGAGAGCTTCTAAAAGATTCTTCCAATGAATCGCTTGAGAGAGTTTGACTAAGGGGTGATCCTTATCGATCACATATTCCGAGAACGGAAAGTCGCCGAATTCGTTTTGCGGGTCATCTTGGATTAACATGAGAAATTCTCCTTAAAAACTTTTGATTGTCAAAGAATAAAATCTTCAGGAAGTGTGGGAACATTATACCAAATATTTTGATTTCTTAGAACGCGTTCAAGAAATTAAGGAAATTCAGGATTGGGTCTGCAAGGTTTCGTGAGGGCTTCGACGGGCAGAATCGCGCAGTTGTGAGAAAATCGGCGACGACTTCATCCTCACCACCGACGAGAATCAATGAGACTTTTAAAGCAGGAACTACACAGTAGCCACAATCCCCCGATTCGGGGGATTGTGTTTTTTCAAATTCCTATACTAAAAATTAAAATCTGCCCCTGAAAAAGTACAGGGGCAGATTTTTTCCCAGTCCTTGACACAACGGA
>JACRBV010000116.1 GCA_016213065.1 Deltaproteobacteria bacterium | reverse complement strand
TAAGATAAGACCCTCGGGCATGAGAGCGGTCGGCAAAGGCATCGGGAGAATGGGTGAGAAGGGCGTTGATGACGGAGCGCGCGTTACCGTAAAATCGGTCCGCGGGATTTTTGGCGAGAAGTCTCAAGATGATCGTGTCCAGAAATTTTGGGAAATCAGGACGCCTGCTGTGGGCGTGGGACGGCGGCCATGGCAAAGTTTCCTTTTCGATGATCTTCCGGAGATGTTTTGTATTCCCGCACTGTTTGAATTTCGATTTCGGCGGGGGTCAAATGGTTTTTCTGATCCGCACCACCAATAATCCCGTAAAGGATGTGAAGAGTAGAAGTAAAAAAGCGCCACTGTCTCCGCCTTGATCGGGATTGAGTGAGGCACCACAGCCACCTAAGCCGCCGGATGCCCCTGTGGTCGTGAGACCTCCGGAAGCCAATTGCACGCCTGTCATGGAGTTACCAACTTGTCCGGATTTTTCTTCTTTCGATGTGCCGGTTTCTGCGGAGGAAAAGGGCGGAGGAAGATTGCCCACACCGCCGGTTAATCCCGATGTTTCAACAGGGGTGGAAACGGGTCCGGCAGGAATGCTGGATGGACCGTTGAGGAGGACACGGGCGCTGTAGCTTGTGCTTCCAAAAATAGGGTGATGAAAGAGGATCACGGCCTTTTGGTTTTTTTGTACGGAGGTCATGGGGAGATCGCATGAAAAGTGTCTGAGTGATTCCGTTCTCAAGTTTTCAAGTTCCAGACAATTGACGGTGAAGGCGTAAAATTCGCGGGGTTGGTAAGAATACCTATTGCGCGTATCTTCATTTTGTTGCCGATCATATTGTGTCTCGGTTAACCCCACCTCTATTTCCCCTTTCGGATACGGTAGTTGAAATTGAAACGAAGCCATAACCGGTGGTTCTCCTTCGGCGGGAAGATAGGAAATGTCGGAAGAGTATGTCAAAATCGGATCATCTTGTTGTGCGATGCTTCCGGAAATATTTAAAATTGCCGGAGGGAGAACGCCCCCGTTAACGCCGTCGGCGAGGAAGATGCCTTCGGTTTGTTTGTATTCTCCGTCTCCATTCGCGTCATTCTTATAAATGATATTTCGCTCGACGAAATTGCCGGAACCGTTCGCGATTTTAACGCCGGTGTTGTTATCGTGGATGGTGTTTCGTGTAAGGCTGTTGTCACTGCCATCGATCTGCACACCGATGTTGCAATCTTTTGTTTCAGTATCGCTGATTGCGTGTCTATCACCCGTCAGCTTGATACCAACTCCCGATTTGGCGGAGCAGGCGATATGCGAATCGCGGATGGTCGTTGCATTTCCTTCCACCTGCACACCGATGGCGCAATTTGAAATGTCACTGCCGAGGATTTGATGTCCGTTGCCGGTGAGTTGAATGCCGATGGAACCTCCCTCTCCCCCCGCGGAAGAGGGTTGGGGTGAGGGGGTGTTTGCTGTGCAAGCAAAATGGGTATCAATCAGCATCACGGGCTGAGAGCCTTTGATAACCAAAGGCCCCGCGAGACCGTTGATCTGAAGGCCGCTGATGTAAACGGGTTTGTCACTGGCAGTAGTATCCAAGGACAAATTTAGTGAAGAAGTGGTTTGGGAGACTAAATTGAATTGAAAACAGAGACAATATGCCGTGTTGTTTAGGCAGGAATAAATTTTATAGTTTGTCAAAGCAGTCTGGATAGCACTACGATTTCTGTCGGTGATTGGAATGATATCAACTCCGTCACACACGGAATCGATGGGGTAGACAAATGAAGGAAGAGTCAAGATGAGAGATAGAAGGCCGAACCGAAATAAATTTTTCATTACCAGCACCTCCATGCCCCAAAATGTGCAAGCCTCATGCCATAATAATTTTTATTATAAATCAGAGGGTTACAGGAATACTTGGGGGCCGAGATGGGTTGACTTTAACCCTGACCGTCAAACCCTTATCATTTTGAAAGTGATTATCTGAAAAACTGTTGAAGGCCGACGATGGAAATATCTTTTCTAATTAAGGAATTGTCGAAAAATGGATTCCTCCATCGTTACCAAACCCAATTTTCTGCCATGCCAATCCATAAACAGTACCGACAGAAGTTAAAGATGGCTCTACTGCTCCATCGAATGTCCTTTGTTTTTCAAAACCAAGATTGCCATTCCTATCAATTATTCTGGAGAATAGTTGCCAATTACCACTCCTATAATCTTCCCAAGCAAACATATAATCATTCGATCCTGCAACTAACGAATGCCCTTCCGGATTGGCTCGGTCCCCTGCCAGCATTTTAGAATCTATTTCCAGTCGATTATCCTTGATAGTAGAAAAATAAAGACCATTTAAAAGATTACCGTTATTGTTTGACGAATTATTATCCAACCATCGAACCACTCCATATTGCTTGGAAGACTGTAACCATGCGAGTGAAACTCTGTTTCCACATGAGTGTCCCCCTCTGATATCGGAGCTATAAGAGCCATCGCCTACTCTGATTCGATTACTTGGATTGCCAGCACGATCAAGGTTGACAAAATAAATGGCGCCAAACGTGTGTGGAGAAATACCCGTTGTTTGTTCTGTGTGTATAAAAGCCAAACCGTAACGATCGCCTGCCCACACTAAATCGGGTCTGCAAATAAGCTCACCAAGATCGCTGGCTATCTGTTGATCCGTTGAAATAACATTCCCCATCCTATCTAAAGTACTGAAGCGAATTTGCTGAAAATCGCCCCATCCCCAAGCAACTCCAAAACCATTACCGTTCCAAGCAATCGAACTATGGGCCAAATTATCATTGCCAAGATAAACATCAGCCCCTATTTTTGTACCCTGTGAATCAAGACGCGCAAAATAGATGCCGTTGTTAGACCAAGTAAGGCCAAACTCTTCCCCTGTCCAAACCAAATCTGGATATGTAGCTGGTCCCCCCTCCGCAACTTCGACGGTACTATTGGGTATCAACTGTCCACTGGCGTCAATTCTTGCAAAACCAATTTTTGAATGGTCAAAATATTCCCAAACAATTCCAAAGTTTTGTCCTGTCCAGACGACGACAGGATTTTGACCATATGCCGCTATCCACTCGCAGTTGCCACAAGTGCCACAAAGATTAGTCACTCCCTCGTCGGTCTGGCCGTTGCAGTTATTATCAATTCCATCGCAAATTTCTTCGGGAGTAGGACCACATTTCTCACAGGCATTTAAAACTCCTTCATCCGTCTGACCATCACAGTTATCGTTCTTGCCGTTACAAACTTCCGTTGCTCCTGGATGAATATTTTTATTGGAGTCGTCGCAATCATCTCCTCCAAATTGTTTATCAATAAAACCGTCTCTATCCTTGTCCACTGCTGGATCTCCTATTTTTTCCAAAGAACTGCATGCGGCAATTCCCAATGCAACCACGGCCAAGCCTCCCGTGCCGCCGATTAAAATGCCCAACCCTATGATCCCAACAAACATCAGCGCTCCGGCGATGGCCGCGTCAGCATTGGATGCAACATTATTACTCCGCACATTTGCGGTATACAGGGTGTGAGAAGGTTGCATGGGAAATGCCGTGATGCGTGAAAAATCTGCACGTTTTTCATTGTCGAAAAATAATGGGGGAGGGCGCGTCAGATCGTGGGATGGGGAGATTGCTTCGGCCTTAGGCCTCGCAATGACATTGTTAACAGATATAATGCTCAAAAGGTACCTCCAAGACTTAACCGTGTTCCGCTTTCAGAAAGTTGAAGAGACATTTTCGGTCCTGTTTTTTGATTTTGTCCGTTGGAATCAAGATGCCAAAGCAATGCTCCCAATCCTGCAAAAACTGCCGCGCCGACAAAACCTGCCGTTGAAATGGCGGCATGATTTTCAGCCGACTGCCTTAGACCGTCTATTTGATTGGAATAGGCTGATTTGGTTGCATCATCGGCAAAACGCAAATTTCCGGATGTGCCAACAATTTTTCCTTCTGACTGCAATTGTCTCACAAGTCCTATATGTTGATCCTCATCTGAATTGGCATAACCACGGTTCATTCCCCCAACCACCAGACCACCAACCGAAGCGGCAAAACTCGTCCACATGAGTGAGCGGTAAGGGCGTGAGGTGATGGCATTCACCGCAGGCGAAACCCAGCTGAACATCGAAGTAGATGATGCATTTGATTTTTTGAAAAAAGGCGAAACGAGTTTGTCTGCGGCATCATTTACTTCGTTAATAGTAAAATGAGATTTTCCGCCGTTTTCTACGCGCAGTTGGATTCTGTTTTCCACAACCGTTTTCTGAAGGGCAATCAACTGAAGACTAACAACATATGTGTTTCCAAGAAGGCTTAAAGTCCCTGTAACGAGATAATCAACACCCAAAGGATTATCTTTCGAAAATTCTTTAATACAAATTTCATCTTTACAACCTGCCATCTGCGCCGCCTTTTTAAACCCCACTACTTTACCAATATCGTCAAAACTGGTTACCTCAAGCTCCTCCCACACAGACAAACGATCTGTAACCAACGAATAAATGCTCTGGGCAAGGCTTTCATCGGCGCCTTTATTGAGTTTGAACGGCATAACGGCAAGTCTGAATTTTGGCTTTTTCACATCTCCGCCCGAGCCCGATTCAAAATCAGATTGGGGTAGAAAAATGTTTTGAGAGTTTGATCCCGAAACGGGGTTGATGGCGAATTGTGTCATCGGCACTCCTGCGGAATCTTTGAGGGTTCCCATGGAATAGAGCAGAAATCTCCTTGGATCATGTCAACGGGGATTACCGGAGGGTCGTTTGAAATAGAAAGCTGATAGTCAATCAACTGCCTTGAGGTTTGATAGGAAATGCCTCCGGTATAAATTTTTCCGGGCATTGAAAATTCGCTTGGGTCGTAGGGCAGTGAAATGTGGCGAACGCTGTTGTCTGAAGTCTGCACAATTCTGAACTCGCTGGGACATTGAACAGCGCGATCTGATTTTCCATCACCGTCGTAGTCGGCGGAAAAAGGATGACATTCAAGTCCACCAAATATTCCACTGGGTGGCAAATCAATTAAAATCCATAAATTAGAATTCAACTCTTTCCATATTCCATCTTTTGATTTGGTTCCAACGTCGTTACCCATCATCGGTATCCATTCATTGCCACCAAAATTAAGATTATCGTATTTCGACGCCTGCCAACCCGAAGGGAATAAAGTCAACCCCCACCACTCCCCGGCCCCGCTAACTCCATCGGGAATCTTAAAAGTGGGTTCCCGACTGCCAACCACGGCCAAATACGCCCACCCGGGCGCTTCGGCCAGTTGGGCATCCGTGAGGTATTTTGTGTTTATGTCGAAATTTCTGTTGTAGTTGAAATCTTTATTGCCCCACGCGATGCGCCAGTAGCCGTCGCTGGTTTGTAGGGCGAGATCAATCCAGCCGTCTCCGTTGTAGTCTCCTTCGACCGGTCTGGAATATTTTGTCAGACGCACGTCGCGGTTGAG
>JACRBV010000115.1 GCA_016213065.1 Deltaproteobacteria bacterium | reverse complement strand
CGGGTCGACCCGTCGGGCCCGCTTATCGCTCAGCGATTTTTGCTTTTGATCCCGATAAGGTAAAAATCGCCTCCGCGAAACCCCCAAATCCCCTCCACACAACTTTTCCACCACGTCATTTTTTAATTCTCCGTAAAGAGCTCCGCCTGTGCCGGCGTAAATTAATTTGGAGACCTCGTATTTTCTGGCGAGTTCTAGCAAGTTGATGGCGCCGATAATGTTGATCTGGGCATCTTTTTGCGGATTGCTGATGGAAGTGCGTACGTCAATCTGAGCGGCGTGGTGATTCACTAAGGAGGGTCTCTCCTCCTTGAAAATGGCGTCGAGTTTTTCCAAATTGCAAATATCTTCTTGATAGAACTTGGCTTTTTTAGGAATGTTTGTTTTTGCTCCTGTTGAGAGGTTGTCGACAATAACAACTTCGTGTCCTTCCTCTATATATAGGTCGGTAATATTGGAGGCGATAAAACCAGCACCTCCTGTAATAAGAATTTTCTGTTTTTTCAGTGTCATGGGTTTTGTTTGTCAAAAATTTGACGTGCTGGTGTCAAAAATGCCTGATTTTGTGAGGGACAGATAAAAAAATAAAGATATTGTTTAATCATTTCAGCAAGTTATAATTTAAACGCAGTCATTTTTGTTGGCATGTCGTTTGCTTGCTTAAAGCATGGTGGATAAGGGGATGTCAAGGTTCGGCTTTGCCGAACCGCGAAGCAAACTCGAAAAGTTTGCGGAGTAGGATAGACAATATGAAAAAGGAGGAATTTGAAGATCAATACCGCTTTAAGTTTACACGTCTGATTGCCGAGGGGGGGATGGGAAATATTTACGAATCGATCCTCTACGGCGCTGAAGGGTTTGAAAAACGGGTCGCTATCAAAATGATCCGTGAAGAGTACACCAACATGAAAGATTTCGTGGGTCTCTTCATTGGAGAGGCCAAATTGGTTGCCGACTTGGTTCATCAAAATATCGTTCAAATTTACAAATTGGGAAAAGTGGACGGCGGTTTTTATATTGCGATGGAATATGTTCATGGTGTGAATTTGCGTGATTTGATGAACCGGCACGCGGACCTCGGCACAAAAATTCCTGTGGAGTTAGGTGCTTTTATTATCAGCCGCGTGTGTCGCGGTTTGGAATATGCCCATTCGAAAACCGATCCGGATGGTCAACCGCTTTTTGTTGTCCACCGCGATATCAATCCCAACAATTTGATGCTTGCCACAGAAGGCGAAGTCAAAATCACCGATTTTGGTGTGGCCAAGGCGGCCCATTTTATGGAGGACAAAGAGGGTTCCGTCATTATGGGTAAAGCGCCCTACATGTCTCCGGAACAGGCGAAGGGAAAAATTACTGATAAGCGTTCCGATCTTTTTTCTCTGGGAATTGTGATGTATGAATTGTTAACCGGAGAATCTCTTTTTAACACGGGAGTGGATGCAAAAGAGATTATGGAAAATGTCTGCTCTCAGGCCATTCCCTCCCCCCGGGAAAAAAACCCCGAAATTCCTGAAGATCTGGAAAGAATTGTTTTGAAAGCTCTTGAGCGCGATATTGACAAACGCTATGCCGACGCGGGGAAGATGGGTTACGACTTGGAATATTTCATGTACCACAAAGGTTATGGTCCCACCATTTTAACACTGGAAAAACATCTGAGACTTTTATTCCCCGATTTGTATCTTCATAAACCTCACAAGGAAAAAAGCAAAGAAGGAACGGTCGCCATCAGTTCCCGCCGATGGAATCCTTGAAAAATTAATCTGGTTCCACAAGACCACAGGCAATGCGTGTTCCTGAATTTCCGGAGGGGTCGGTTGTGTAATCGTCTCTGTCGGCATGAATGACGAGGGATGTTCCTCCCGGATGAAATAGAGAGTTGGGGCCCGGACCCAGAGTTACATCATCATCGATTAAAATTCCCTCCGCTTTGCCGTTTTCTTTTACTTCCAGATTGACAATATCCCCAGCATGCCAGCCTTTGGAATTTTGCATGCCATGCTGTTTGTGTTTCGGATTCACTACCGTCCGGTTTAATTTCTTTTCAATCTTGGTCTGACATTCGGGAAGTCCTGTATTCAAGCCCTTCACGGGCGATGTTGCCTTCACATTTTTTAGGGATATGATTTGATTTGGAATCTGAAAAAACCCCGCCCCCCGTCATTTTCAAGGAGCTGTCAAATAAAAAAGCCTGCTCTCCGGGCACATTTTCTGATACTGCGAAATTGATTTTCCCGATCAAATTTCACAACCAGAGAAAGGAGAACAGGCTTATGGCAAAT
>JACRBV010000114.1 GCA_016213065.1 Deltaproteobacteria bacterium | reverse complement strand
TCGACCCGTCGGGAACCGCGGCCCCAAAATTTCACTCACACAACTTTTTCACCACACCTTTTATGGCACTTAAGGTTACTTACATTGGTCATGCTACTACTTTGATTGAGTGGAATGGCATCCGTATTTTAACGGACCCTGTTTTTAGCAGTCGGGTTTTGTGTTTTAAGCGCATCAAACCCCTTTCTTATGATCCAACTACATTACCGAAGCTCGATGCCATTTTTTTAAGCCACGCCCACTACGATCATCTGGATCTCTTTAGTTACAAATATTTCCCGGGGGACATTCCCATCTTTGTTCCGGAAGGCATGACCAAAGCCATTGCGCCTTTTGTCAACAACCCGGTCATCGAATTGGCAACTTGGGCCCGTTATTCCCTTTCAAAAGACTGTGAGATTTGTGCCGTACCGGCACAGCATCCCGGTGGGCGGTTCATTTATCCTTTTCGTTATCGAAAATGTCACGGCTATATTGTTACCATGGGAAAAGAAAATATTTATTTTTCCGGGGATATTACTTACAGCGACCTTTTTAAAAATTTAAGTCAGTTATTCCCTATCAAGTTGGCGATTTTGTCTCTCGCTCATTCTTCTCAAAACTGGCTTCTCCGCTCGCGTCACATGAATTTGGATGAAGTACTGCAAGCATGGGTCGATTTGGGAAAACCAGACTGGATTCCGGTTCATTGGGGAACTTTTTTCAGAATTTTTGGGGATCCTCACGGAATGATCAATCAACTTAAATTGAAAAGTGAATTGAATCCCGCTCTGAAAGAAAAACTTCACATTCTGGAAGCGTCGGAGTCGTTGACTCTTTAATGAATGAAAATCGACTGAAGGCCTACGCGGATATACATCACGGCAATGGCGGCTAGGAAAAGGGAGATGATTTTTGAAAAGGCCTGCATACCGTTGATCCCCACCATTTTTTCCGTAAGACTGGCATAATATAACGCCGCGGTGTTGAGGATCTGGTTGGCCAGAAGAGAACATGCCACCCAATGAAAGGGAAATTGTTTCGACAAAACAAGAAGCGTTGTTAAAGCGGCCGGTCCCATAATAAGAGGAATGCCGATCGGCACAACGCCAGCGCTTCTATCGGGACGCCTTTCTTCTTTCGCGGGACTGATCAGGTCGACCACTGCCAAAACCAAAAGCAAAATACCGCCGGCAATTTGGAAATCGGCGATTTGAATTCCTAGCAGATTAAAAATCCCCTGCCCCGCCAGCAAAAAAAGCATGCTGATGGCAAAAGAAGTAATGACCGACTGATTCAAAACTCTTTGACGATCCCGAACGGGCATATCGGAAGTAAGCCCCAAAAAAATGGGCATGATGCCGATGGGATCAAGGGCAACAAATAACGGTATAAAGCAGAGAAAAAATATTTTCATAAGTCACCCGTCATTATATGTCCAATGACCCAATTTCTTTTTCAACGATATCAATGATGACTCCGGTTTCTACGAAATTGTAAGCTATTTGTAACTGCGAACTCAAGTGTTTATCTTCTTTCAGGACCGGAAGACTCTTCCTTATATAATGATGGAGGGTTGAAACGCCCTTTCCGCATTTTTTCCCTTTGGAGACAGAATCGATGGCCTGTGCGCCGGCAAGCAGTTCAATGCCTAAAATTCTTTCGACATTATTCGCAATCTGTTTTGCTTTTCTCGCGGCCCACGAGCTCATGCTGATATGATCCTCCTGACCCGCGGAAGTTGGTATGCTGTCGACACTGGCGGGATGAGCCAATGTTTTGTTTTCCGAAACAAGCGCGCTCATTACCACTTGCGGGATCATGAAACCCGAATGGATTCCGGGTTCTGGAATTAAAAACTGGGTTGGGATTTCATTTTGGATCGGGTCGGTAAGAAGCGCCACGCGCCTTTCTGAAATCGATCCCAATTCCGCCAGCGCAATACTTAAAAAATCCATCGCCATGGCAATGGATTCCCCGTGAAAGTTGCCGCCGCTTATAATTTTCTTTGTGTCCGTGAATACAAGAGGATTATCGGTAGAACTGTTCAGTTCTGTTTCCAAAATATTTTTGACAAAAGAAAACGCGTCTTTCGCGGCGCCATGTACTTGCGGCATGCAACGGAGTGAATAAGGGTCCTGCACACGATTACAATTTTTGTGTGTGAGATTTATTTCACTTCCCGCCAGCATTTTTCTCAGATTGTTGCCCGTTTTGATCGCCCCTAAATGCGGTTTCGCGCGGAGTAGTGCTTCATCAAAGGGATGAAAAGAAGCCAAGTCCCCCTCTACGGAAAAAGCCCCCGTGATGTCGGCAATTTTTAGAAGTTTCTCCGCTTGCACTAAAACATCACAGGCGATGGCCAAACTAAAATGGGTTCCATTCACCAAAGAGAGTCCTTCTTTCGGTTCCAACGTGACGGAGACAAGCCCCGCCTTTTTAAATATCTCCGACGATTTTCTTTTTTCCCCCTGATACCAAACCTCTCCGTCTCCAATCAGCACTTTCGCGATGTGAGCCAAAGGCGCCAAATCACCGCAGGCGCCGACGGAACCTTGCGACGGAAGGACCGGTGTGACTCCCTTGTTAATCATTTCACAGAGAAGCAAAATGATATCGGTTCGGCAACCCGAATAACCCTCAGCCAAACAATTTGCTT
>JACRBV010000113.1 GCA_016213065.1 Deltaproteobacteria bacterium | reverse complement strand
GCATAGCGAAAAATGCGCTCTTTCAAGGCTTGGTTTTGTGTGAATTGAAATGTTCCGCGCTTTGCAGTTGGACCGAATACTATCTGCCAATTGTTCAAGAATGTTGGAGGAACGTGTTGTGCGATCCGCCAAGCGACCACAGCGGTCAAAGCGTGTTCGATATGCCAACATCGCTGATGAGCCCAATTGATGTCGAATACCTTGAACAGGTGTCCCTCTCGTCGCACACGTCTTTCCGTACCCAACGGACTTTGAAAAACTGTTACTTCCTCCCGATATTTCAGATTTTTGATAATGGAGAGCATTTATACCTCGCTTGCTCTCCCCCAAAAAATTTGTTAGGTTCATCGCCTTCTTAGCGATTTTTATGCAAATTGCACGGTCGAGGATGTTGCGAACTTGGTCGAGGATAATCGAACAACTATTTGATTTTTGGGGATTTTTATAAAAAGAAAGAGATAAAAGATACATTATGCGCATTAACTTTAATATTGATAAAGAGATCAGTCCCAGAAAACCGTTAGTACCACCACCTTATAGTGTTCCCTCAGACATCCTCAATAAGGTTCTAAAGCAGTCTTCCAATACTCTTTTAAATCTCCAACACCCCGACGGTTACTGGTGGTTTACTTTGGAGGCCAATGAAACCATTGGGGCTGAGTTTATTCTGCTCATGCATTTTTTAGGTGAGATTGATCCTGCTATTCAAACGGGTGTGATAAATCGAATCCTTCAAGTACAACGTGAAGATGGAAGCTGGGGACTTTATCACACAGCCCCGGGTGATCTCAGCGCAACGGTTGAGTGTTACTTTAGCCTTCGGCTCGCCGGATTTTCACCGGATGCAGAACCCCTTCAAAAGGCAAAAAAATTCATTCTGGAAAATGGCGGGCTCACGGAAGTCCGAGTTTTTACCCGCATTCACTTGGCACTTTTTGGTCTGATTCCGTGGGAACTTTGCCCGATCATGCCGCCGGAAATGATACTTCTTCCTCCTTGGGCTCCGGTCAACATCTACCATTTTTCAAGCTGGGCCAGAGCTTCCATCGTCCCTCTGCTCGTCATTTTAAATAAAAAACCGGTTGTAAAACTGAACGGAATTAATCTGGAAGAACTTTATAAAGAGCCCCCAGATCAAAGAAAATGGGCGCCGAGCCGAAAAACAAGTCCCCTTTCCATTGAACGTCTTTTTTTGGTCATTGATAAAGGTCTGAAATATCTCGACCGTGTCCCTTTCAAACCGTGGCGGCCCTATACCTTTGAAAAAGCCATCGACTGGGTTTGGGAACATATGCAAAAAACCGAGGACATCTACCCTGCCCTAGCCTATGGCGCCATGGCTTTCAAAGCTTTTGGACTTCCCAATGACTCCATCCAAATCCAAACAGCCCTCAAAGCCCTGAAAAGTTTTCAACAAAAATATGACGGCGACTCCCCGCCAGCACTTCCATTTTTCAACGAAGAGGTCCCTAGTCCATGGTCCACGGTCCATGGTCCTTCTTCCATCATTCACCAACAATGTTGCATCTCTCCCGTCTGGGATACCCCATGGGCTTTGGTTGCGCTTCTTGAAACGGATCTTATCAAACCTCATGACAAAAGATTGTTGAAGGCGGGACGCTGGCTTCTTTCCAAAGAGGTCACGAATCCAAATGGAGACTGGCGGTTTAAAAATCCGGACGGCATTGCGGGCGGTTGGTCTTTTGAATTCAAAAACGAATATTTTCCCGATGTCGATGACACCATAGAAGTTTTGACAACTCTCCAAACTCTTCCCATTCCGGAAGAAGAAAAGAAACCGGCCATGGATCGCGGACTGGCTTGGTTGTTGTCAATGCAAAATGATGACGGCGGTTGGGGAGCCTTCGATAAAAATAATGATCTCGATTTACTAAACAAAATCCCCTTCTCCGATCACGGGGCCTGTCTTGACCCTTCTACTCCTGACATTACGGGCAGAGCCATCGAGCTCCTGATGAAACTGGGGACGTCTCCCGGAGGGATGTCTCCCAACGAAAAAATCCTCAAAAAAGCGATTCGCTTTTTGAAAAAGTCACAGGAACACTTTGGGGGTTGGTACGGACGTTGGGGAGTTAATTATATTTATGGAACATGGACGGTGTTGACGGCGCTTGAGACTTTGGGAAAAGAAAATCCGCTTGTCAAAGAATCCCGCAAAGCCTGTCAGTGGCTCAAGAGTATTCAGAATGAAGATGGAGGTTTTAGCGAATCACCCGAAAGCTACGTCAAAAAGAAATTTCTTCCCTACCCTGAAAGTGTCCCCTCCCAAACGGCTTGGGCGGTGATGGGTCTTGTGGCG
>JACRBV010000112.1 GCA_016213065.1 Deltaproteobacteria bacterium | reverse complement strand
GAATGCATAGAAGTATGACTTAGCGATTGATGTTGAGGCGCTTTTGTCAAATGTCAAGCGTTGACCGCAGATAACGAAACAAATATCGCGTGGGACCTTATCGCGTTATTTACGAGGTCCGCCATTCGCACCTTTTGATTGTCATCATTGATATCGGCCATCGTAAAGAGGTGTACAGATAAAAATCATTTTTCAAGTCATCGCCACCAAGTGTTGATTTGAATTATTGGATAAGGGCTTTAATTTTTTCACTGAACTTTTCAAGGCTATCACCTGTTGAGCCAACGACACCATTAGTTACAGGATATTTGCCGGATTGACCCAAAACAGGGAAAATGCCACCCGGAAAATCATTTAAAAAAAGGACGACTTCTTCATTTTCTTGAAAGAGTACGGACGGTCCATCGGAGATTTCATAGGGAATCCCGTCTATAATACCTCCAAAACTTCTAATTTCTGTACCTGGGATCAGATTTCCTTTCCAATTTTCCAGAATATCAAGTGTAATGCGAGACATGACAAGAGCCGATTGAATATCGTATCGTTCGTACCGGGAAGACACTTTAGTGATTCTCGCATGGCAGATGTACTTTGATGATTTTTCCAGCGTAGCGAGTTGATCGCCAGAAGATACGCCAGCGACAGGTTCTGATGTTATCGGACTTTGGGAGGTGCTTGAACCAGTACAAGCCAAAAAGGTTATAAAAAACAGAATAGAAAATAAGAGTAAAATTTTCCTCAAAAAAACCTCTCATGAACTAATTTCTATCTGTCGCAATCGCTTGCCGGAGTCAAACACAAAATTGTCAAACCCTATTACACCCCGTTACGCCCCAGCATCACACCGTGCTCCTTTAAATTTGACTCCCACTTTTTCGCATGCTAGAGACCGCCGAACGCTAGGGGTGCTTTGTGCTGAGAAATACCCTTAGAACCTGATCCGGTTAATTCCGGCGGAGGGAAGCGTGGCTGAAAGTATTCAAATTACTGTTAATGGTGAATCCCGTTTTTTGGAATGTCCTCTTCCGTTAACCACCCTCCTTCGAGAATTAAAAATCGAACTTTCTTATGTGGCGATTGCCATCAATGAAGAAATTCTCCCGCATTCGGAAAAAGCCCAAAAAATAGTTCAGGCGGGAGATCGCATTGAAATTATTCGGGCCGTATCGGGGGGATAAGACACGGCTGTCATCCCCGCGAAGGCGGGGATCCAGTAGTATCCCTGCCTCCGCAGGAATGACAGAAAAACATGAATGTTTAAGTTATGAAAAATGACCTGTTAAAAATCGCTGGGAAAAATTTTTCGTCCCGATTGTTTGTAGGTACCGGCAAGTTTGCGTCTCCTATTATAATGAAGGAGGCGCTTGAGGCTTCCGGCACGGAACTGGTTACGGTGGCGCTCCGGCGTGTTGATTTGGCGCATCCTGATCAGGATATTCTCAAACATATCGATCTTCAAAAATTTCATCTTTTGCCCAACACCTCGGGCGCAAAAAATGCTGATGAGGCGGTTCGTTTGTCTTTGTTGGCAAAAGAGGCGGGACTTGGAGTTTGGGTGAAACTCGAAGTGATTCCGGACCCCCGTTATCTTCTGCCGGATGGAACAGAAACGTTGAAGGCAGCTGAGATTTTGGTGAAAAAAGGTTTCACGGTGCTTCCCTACATGCAAGCCGATCCGATTTTGGCGAAACATCTGGCCGAGGTTGGATGCGCCACCGTGATGCCACTGGGTTCGTGGATCGGTTCTGCGCGCGGCCTGAAAACAAAAGAGGCGTTGGAAATTATTCTTTCACAAGCCACCGTGCCCGTAGTGGTTGATGCGGGTTTGGGCGTGCCTTCACACGCCGCAGAAGCCATGGAGATGGGGGCCGATGCGGTGCTCGTGAATACCGCCATCGCCACCGCAGAAAAACCCGTGCAAATTGCGGAGGCTTTCAGAAAAGGAGTTGAATACGGAAGACTAGCGAGGCTATCGCCACGAGCCACTTCAAAAACAAGTACCGAATCTACAAGTCCTATGGACGGAATGT
>JACRBV010000111.1 GCA_016213065.1 Deltaproteobacteria bacterium | reverse complement strand
TAATGGGAAATCTCGATTTTGTAGCGCTCCAAAATTTGATCCACCAAAATTTGAAGATGGTTTTTGCTCTCGGCCAGTTTCAAGTCGTTGGCATGTTTTGCTTTCATCATCTCTTCATGACGCCGCCGAATCTCACGCACCTCGCCATCCCTCTCTTTGATTTTCAGGGATAAAGCATCGTAATCAATTCGCAAACTTTTTTGTTTTTGTGTCAGTTGATCCAAATCTTTTACAGCCGTTTCCAACTGGGCTCTCTCTGCAATTTGAGATTGGTTTAATTGCCGGATTTGTGTTTGCCCCAGATTGATTTCGGTAATTCTTTTTTCAATACCCGCCTCTAATTCCAATTTGTTTGAAATCCATTGCTGGATTTCACGTTCCAGCACCTCTGCTTTGTCTTGCGCCTGCGCCAACTGCGCACGGGCATGGCTCAAATCATTTTGAGCCTGATTTTTGGCCTCTGTGGCGCTTGTCAATTCAATTTGAAATTCAGCCAACTCTTTTTCCATGGAAGATTGTTGGGTAATACGCTCTTCCAAAAGGAGGGCAACCTTCTCACTTTCGGCGGCAATCTCCCGCTTTTCATCCATGCACCGCGCAATTTCCATAGAGAGACGGTCGCGATCCTGATTGTAACGCACTAATTCTTCACGAAGACGCACACCATCTTTTTCCTGATGAACAATGCGAATTTCTTCACTATGGCTGTCGCGAGAGAGACTTTCCAAGCGTTCTTCCAGAGAGTGAACCTGATTTTTGAGATGCCAGCATTCCTTCTCCTGTTCAAAAACAGAAGCCTTGGCCTCTGACACTTCTTTTTCCATCGCTTCAATGCGTCTTTTGTGACCCAGAAGAATTTCTCCTTCAGCTCCCGCCCCACCTGATATAGCGCCGGAACGGTCGATCACTTCGCCCTGCAACGTCACCAGCGTCTTGTCTTGCGGACCTTGTTGCCATAAATGAAGCGCGTCTTTTAAATCTTCCACGAGCACGCAATCTCCAAAAAGATAATCGGCAATTTGACGGTAATCATCGTTGAAATGGACGTTTTGCAACAGGGGACCCACAACGCCCGGACCTTCCACACTTTCCGCGTTTTTTGTATCGAAGCGAATATCGAGCGGAACAAAAGTGGAGCGACCTTTGGATTGGGTTCTCAAATAATCAATGGCATCCACACCGGCTTGCTGAGATTGCACCACAACATATTGAAGTTTATCTCCCAAAGCGGCGCTGACGGCGGCTTCAAATCTTGGTTCGCAATCCACAATCTCGCTGACCGGATTTAAAATGCCGTTCAATTCCCCTTCGGAAGCTTTTAAAACAGTGCGCACTCCATCGCGAAATCCTTCCATATTGTTGTGAATTTCCTGCAAAGAATTGAGACGTGACTGCTTGGCCGCCAGTTCATTTTTCACCGCCTCCAATTTTTGAATCTCCCCCTGCAAAGAGGTTTTTTTCTCATCCAAATCCTGACGCACCTGAGTTTTTTCATCCGACAATTTGAAACTCAGTTGTTTTAAACTGGAAAGATCCGTATCCGAAGACAGCGCTTTTTTCTCGATCTCTTTACGAAGGCGGTCAATGTTGTCAATTTCGCTCTGTCCTTTGGCAACACGCCCTTCTACTTCAATGTTGCGTCTTTCCAGATATTCCAGACGCGATTGCGATTCGGCAACCTGACTCACAGAAACCAACATTTCGCGATTTCTTTTTTCTGTTTTGGATTGCCAATCGTTGCAAATCTGGAGAGCCTCGGCAACACGCCCTTCCAAAGCCTTGATTCCTTCGGCAGAAGAGGCGACCGATAAATCATGTGTTAATTTCTGATCGTTGAGCGATTCGATTTCGATTTCTGATTTTGCCAACTTCACCCTGAATTCTTCAATCTCTTTCGCGTAAACCTCAAGCTGGCGCACCAGATCTTTGAGTTTGTTCTGTTGATACTCCAGAGATGTTTCATGGAGTTTGACCGCATTCTGTTGCATGTAAAATTTTTCCTGAACCCCGTTTAATTTTTGTTCCAGAGTGGCCAAATTCAATTTTTCCCGTTCATTTTCCGTTTCAACTTGTGAAAGTTTTGCGGCGAGAGACGCTTCATTCTGGGAGAGATCAACGCCTTCCGCCTCCAAACGTTCCGAATCTTCTCTAAGCTGTTGGTAACGAACGGAGGAAAGTTTTAATTCTCTTCCTTTTAATTCCTCATAAATAGTCTTGTAGCGTTCGGCTTTTCTGGCTTGGCGGTCCAGCGCATTGAGCTGGCGTTTGATTTCGCCCACGATATCGTTGAGTCGCGCCAGATTGGCTTCGGTGGATTCAATTTTGCGCAAGGCCGCTTCTTTGCGATTCTTGAATTTGGAAATGCCGGCGGCTTCTTCAATAATGAAACGGCGCTCTTCCGGTTTGGCGGACAAAATGCGTTCAATGCGTCCTTGTTCAATAATAGAATACGCTTTCGTCCCCACCCCTGTTCCCAGAAAAAGATCGACAATATCGCGAAGCCGACACGGAACTTTATTGATGTAATATTCACTATCCCCGGAACGATAGAGGCGGCGTTCCACCTGAATTTCGGAATAGTCGGCATAACCGGCGGGGGCTCTTCCATCACTGAGATCAAAAGTTAAAGCAACCTGAGACATTCCCAACGGAGACCGGGAGGAAGTACCATTGAAAATAACATCCTGCATTTCAGAACCGCGCAGATGCTTGGCCGACTGTTCTCCCATGACCCATCGGATGGAGTCACAAATATTACTTTTTCCACAGCCGTTTGGGCCGACAATGCCGGTGATTCCTTCATCAAATTGCACAAAGGTTTTGTCGACAAACGATTTAAAACCGAAGAGCTCCAAAGATTTTAGTTTCATAGTTACCCTTTTCCGCGTGGTTGAGGAACCTCTGAAAAATTATATACATGTCATCCCCGCGAAGGCGGGGATCCAGCTAGATCCCTGTTTTCACAGGGACAAGCTTCTAGATGATATGTAAAAGCGTCAGGACGGGACTTGTGGGATATAAACCACAAGGAGGAAAAACCCATGAACCTGACAACAGCATTATCATCGCAGCACGATATTTTCGTAGGCATCGATGTGGATGCCAAAAGTTACGC
>JACRBV010000110.1 GCA_016213065.1 Deltaproteobacteria bacterium | reverse complement strand
TAGCCGGCCTCGAAGCAAACTCGAAGAGTTTGCGGAGTCCGATAACCATGGCCGGCTTAGCCGGCCGCGAAGCAAACTCGAAGAGTTTGCGGAGTCCGATGATCAAATGGCAAAAGAAGAGTTAATTCAAGTTGAGGGAAAAGTTTTGGAAACATTGCCAAATGCGATGTTTCAGGTTGAGTTGGATAATGGGCATAAAGTTTTGGCCCATGTCTCCGGCAAAATGCGCATGCATTTTATACGAATTTTGCCGGGGGATCGTGTTACCGTGGAGCTTTCCCCATATGATTTAACAAGGGGAAGAATTACATTCCGCGTAAAATAATGAGAGGGCCCCGCTTGTCAAGGCCGGCTTAGCCGGCCGCGAAGCAAACTCGAAGAGTTTGCGGAGTCCGATAACCAAGGCCGGCTTAGCCGGCCGCGAAGCAAACTCGAAGAGTTTGCGGAGTCCGAAGGGATTAATTTATGAAAGTAAGAGCATCCGTAAAAAAAATCTGTGATAAATGCAAAGTGATTCGGCGTAAAGGTGTGGTTCGGGTGATTTGTAAAAATCCGAAACATAAACAACGCCAAGGATGATGATAATGTGTTCTTAGTACTTGGTTCTTATTAGTTCTTGGTTCTTCGTACTAAGAACTAAGAAGAACTAAGAACTTTTTTGTACAGGAGAGAATATGCCGCGTATTGCTGGAGTTGACGTACCCGGACGCAAACCCATTTTGTATGGGTTGTGTTACATTTATGGAGTCGGTTTAACCACCGCCAAAAAGATTTTGGCAGAAGCCAAGATCGAAGAGACAGTGCGTTCTGAAACATTGACAGAAGCACAAGCCGCTCAAATTCGTGAAATTATCGAAGCAAATTATCAAGTGGAAGGGGATTTGCGCCGCGATATTGCCGGGAATATTAAACGCTTGAAAGATTTGGGTACTTATAAAGGTTTGAGACATATTCGCAATTTGCCGGTGCATGGACAAAGAACCCACACCAACGCGAGAACCCGTAAGGGGAAACAGCGTATCGCAATTGCAGGCAAAAAACAGGCCCCAGGGCCGAAATAGTGTAAGAAAGGGTTAAGAAATGGCTGAAAAAACATCACAGCAACAAGCAACAACGGCTCCAACAAAGCCGCTTAAAAAAGGAAAAAAGAAGGTCAGAAAACATATTCCCGTGGGAGTTGTTCATATCCAATCGAGTTTTAATAACACGATTGTGACCGTGACCGACCAGCAGGGGAATACTCTTTCATGGTCTTCCGGTGGAGCCAAAGGTTTTAAAGGAGCCCGAAAGGGAACTCCTTTTGCGGCTCAGCTTGCGGCGGAAGATGCCGTTCGCAAAGCCATGGAACATGGCATCAAACAAGTGGTTGTTTATGTCAAAGGTCCCGGTGCCGGTCGTGATTCCGCACTGAGAATTTTACAAAAAACGGGGATACGGGTGACTGCAATTCGCGATGTCACGTCGATTCCTCATAATGGATGCCGTCCGCCCAAAAAGCGGAGGGTATAAAATAGAGGGTCAGAAGATATGGCAAAGAAGACAGCAGTTTGTAGATTATGTCGTCGGGAAGGCATGAAACTCTTTTTGAAAGGGGATCGTTGCTTTACGGACAAGTGTGCCGTGGAAAGACGTGCTTATGCTCCGGGTCAACATGGGCAAGCCAACAAAAAACTTTCTGAGTATGGCCTCCACTTGAGAGAAAAACAGAAATTAAAAAGAATTTACGGCATTGATCAAGAAGGGCAGTTCCGCAATATTTTTGCTGAAGCGGAAAGACTCAAAGGAGTTGCCGGCGAAAATTTGCTTCTGCTGTTGGAAAGACGTTTGGACAACGTTGTTTATCGGTTTGGTTTTGCAAGATCACGTTCGGAAGCCAGAAATCTTGTAAAACAAAATCATGTTTTGGTTAGTGGCAAAAAAGTCAACATTCCTTCCTATCTTGTGGAAAAAGGAGACAGGATTGAAGTGAAAGAGAAAAGCCGCAAATCACCCGGTATTATGGAAGCGGTGGAAGGCGTTGAAAGGCGTGGGTTAACGCCGTGGCTTCGTCTCGATAAAGAAAAATTTCTGGGCGAAGTACTGGAATGGCCGGACAGAGAGCAGTTGACCATGCCGGTTCAAGAACAATTGGTTGTGGAATTTTATTCAAAGTAATTTTTTTATGGTCCATGGTCTATTGTCCATGGTCCACCAAATGGAGGTTTCATATGTATCGTAATTGGCATAACTTGATCCGCCCAAGAGGCCTGGAATTTGATCAACAAGAATTGACACCCACTTATGGCAAATTTGTTGCCTCTCCTTTGGAGCGCGGGTTTGGACTAACACTCGGCAATGCCTTGCGCCGCGTTTTGCTCTCTTCTTTGCAAGGTGCCGCCGTTACCTCCGTCCGTTTTGACGGCGTCCTGCATGAATTCTCCACAATCAAGGGTGTGGTGGAAGATATCAGCAACATTCTGCTCAATTTTAAAGAACTGCGTTTCAGATTGCATACCGGCGAGCAGGAAATTATTCAACTCGATGTTCAGGGTGAAAAGGAACTCAAAGGTTCTGATTTGACACTTCCCTCCAATGTTGAAATTTTGAATCCTGATTGTCACATTGCCACACTGGGACCCGGCGCTAAACTGAAAGCGGAACTGACAATCCGTTTGGGGAAAGGTTACATTACCGCCGAACAGAACAAGACGCCTCAGGATTCAATCGGCGTTATCCCGATGGATGCGACCTTTTCGCCAATCCGCCGCGTGAATTATAATGTTACCAATGCCAGAGTGGGGCAACGTACCGACTTTGACAAATTAACATTGGAAGTATGGACTGATGGTTCCGTGAATCCCGAAGATGCGCTGGCTTTTTCCGCAAAAATTTTGAAAGAGCAACTTCAAATTTTCATTAACTTTGACGAAGCGGTAACGGAAGTGGTTGTCGAGGAAAAACCGCGCGAAGAAGGTCCTCAACTTAATCCCAATTTGTATCGTCGTGTGGAGGAATTGGAACTTTCCGTTCGTTCCGCCAATTGTCTGGCCAATGCCAATATCCAATATATTGGCGAGCTCGTACAAAGAAGCGAAGCAGAAATGCTCAAGACCAAAAATTTTGGCCGCAAATCTCTGAATGAGTTGAAAGAAATTTTGGCAGAACTGGGTCTGGGTTTTGGAATGAAGATTGAAGGCTTCACACCATTGGATTCTGAAAAATACAGACCCAAAGAAGTGGAATAAGTTTTAATGCGAGGAGGATTTTGTGCGACATTTAGTGGATCATCGAAAATTAAACAGAACGACACCGCATCGCAAGGCGATGTTGTGCAATTTGGTGACCGCCCTGATTGAGCATGGGCGAATTCAGACAACGCTGCCCAAAGCCAAGGAATTAAAAAGGCTGGCGGATCGTGTTGTGACTTTGGGCAAGCAAGGAACGCTTGCTTCCAGACGCTGTGCCCGTCGCATGATCCATAATCGTGTGATTTTGTCGAAATTATTTGATGAATTGGCACCGCGTTTTGCCTCTCGTCAAGGTGGTTATACGCGTATTCTTAAATTAAATTGCAGGCCCGGGGATCAAACCCCGATGGCTTTGATCGAGTATCTCGATAATCCAACCAAAGAGAAAAAAGAAAAGAGCACCAAAAAAGCAAAAGCGGCATGAAACAAGCTTTTATTATTGGACTCCGCAAACTCTTCGAGTTTGCTTCGCGGCCGGCCAAGCCGGCCTTGACTATTGGATTCCTTCTGATTTTTTCTGCCCTCTCTCTTAGTGGGTGTGCCAAGGACTACGTCACCGGCAAAAGCACTCTCAATTATTATTCCCTAAGCTCCGATATTGAATTGGGCAATTATGTCATGGCCCAACAGCTTAAATCCCTCAAACAAAACGACAAGAGTATCGACATGGAAGCGGATTCAACGGAGTTGCAGAGGATCCGAAAGATTGTCAAAAAAATTGCGGCGGTTTCCCACATCCCGACGCTTCCCTACGAAGTTCATCTTGCCGATGTCGATATTGTTAATGCGTGGTGTGCACCCGGGGGAAAAATGATGGTCTACACGGGTCTTTGGCAACCCCGTAAAGGTTTGGTTCAAGAAGGGAACGAAGACGAGTTGGCCGCCGTGTTGGCACATGAAATTGCCCACGCCACCGCCAGACATGTGACAGAAACAATCAGCAAAGCGACCACATTTCAAATGGCGGGAGCCGTGGCATCAGCCATCATCACGGAGGCGGGATCTCCGGCGGGTTCCGATCTGTTTCAGCAAATTTTTTACGGCGGCCTCAATGTTTACCTGCCCAGTTACAGTCGCAAAAATGAATCGGAAGCCGATGCGATTGGAATCATATACATGGCGGCCGCCGGTTACAATCCGCAGGCGGCTGTAAATCTTTGGGAGCGGGCCGCTAAAGAATCCAAAAATGACAAAACCAGTATCTTTGCCTCCCATCCCTCCAGTGGAGAACGCGCCAAAAATCTCAAAAAACTTTTGCCCAAAGCAATGGAGGTTTATAAAGCCGCTCTTAAAACAAATCCCCGAAAGAAAAAACCCCAAATAAAAAAGAAAAAATTATCCGTTTCTTTTCTCCCATAAATATTTTCGCGTGATTTTAACGATGACGCCGTTTAGGGCGATCAGTGAAATCAAATTGGGGATGGCCATCATGCCGTTGGCGATATCGGCAAAGGACCAGACCATCGGAAGGGTGGCAACGGAACCAACCATCACCGCGACAACCCATAAACAGCGATACGGTTTGATCATTTTAGTGCCGAAAAGATATTCCATCGCTTTTTCCCCGTAGTACGACCAGCCCAGAATCGTTGAAAAGACAAAGGTCAGAAGGCCAACCGATAAAATGGTTGGGCCAATGATAGGAATATGACTGAAAGCGGTTTTGGTCAGCGCGGCCCCTTTCAGACCTTGAGACCAATCACCGCTGTTGACCACGACGAGACCCGTTATGGCGCAAACTACCACCGTATCCCAGAAGACACCGGTGGAAGAGACTAACGCTTGTCGCACCGGATTTTTTGTCTGTGCGGCGGCGGCGACAATCGGGGCAGAGCCCAAACCTGCTTCGTTTGAAAAAAGTCCGCGAGCGATTCCGAAGCGCATCGCTTCACGCACACCGGCTCCAAGGAAACCTCCAAGAGCCGCTTGTCCGGTGAATGCAGATTTAAAAATGAGAATCACCGTGGTCGGCAATGTTTCGGCATGTAACCAAAGAAGATAGATACACCCCAACACATAAAAAATTGCCATGAACGGAACCAAAAATTCGCAAAAACGGGCAATCGATTTAATTCCACCCAAAATTACCACCGCCGTCAGGATTGTCATTGCACCTCCAGAAATCCACGGTGAGAGATGATATGTCTCAAACAAAAGCGAAGAAATGGAATTTGCCTGAACCATGTTGCCAATCCCAAACGCGGCAACAGCGGTAAAAAGTGCAAAGAGAATTCCCAGCCACTTTGCTTTCAATCCTCTCTCTAGCACGTACATTGGGCCGCCACACATCGTGCCAAACGAATCTTTTACGCGGTACTCCACTGAAAGCAGGGCTTCGCCATATTTTGTGGCGATACCAAAAACGCCGGTGAGCCACATCCAAAGAACCGCGCCGGGTCCTCCGGCGGCAACAGCGGTGGCGACGCCAACAATATTTCCGGTGCCGATCGTTGCGGCAAGGGCCGTCATCAGCGCGCCAAACTGACTGATATCTCCTTCTCCTTCGCGTTTGCGCTGGAACGAAATTTTTATTGCTTTAAAAAGGTAGCGTTGAATAAAACGCAATCGAAAAGTCAGGAAGAGGTGAGTTCCCACAAGCAGGATCAAAAGGGGCGGTCCCCAAACCCAGTCACTGATACTGCCGAGTCCTTTTTCCAAAGTTTCTATCATAGGGGCTTGCGTCGCCCCCTCCAACGGCAAAGCCATTGGAGCCTCCCCCTCACGTTCGCTTTGCTCACTGAAAAAGATGTCATCCCACCTCCTTGAATTCCTAATTGTGGCTCTCTGGTTAACATGCTAGACAGCCAAAAACAAGGATAGAGCTATGACTGCAATCATTCGCGCACCGCGCGGAAATCAAAAAACATGCAAAGGTTGGGCGCAAGAAGCCGCGATGCGCCTGCTCATGAATAATCTTGACCCTGAAGTGGCGGAGCGCCCCGAAGATCTGGTGGTGTATGGTGGGCGTGGCAAAGCAGTTCGCAATTGGGAATGCTATCATCAAATTATTTCCTGCTTAAAAAAATTGTCGAACGAAGAAACTTTATTGGTGCAATCGGGAAAACCAGTTGGAGTGATCCAAACGCATCCGGGTGCGCCGCGCGTTTTGATTGCTAACAGCAATCTTGTTGGAAAATGGGCGACGTGGGAACATTTTTGGGAATTGGAGAAAAAAGGTTTAGTGATGTACGGCCAGATGACGGCCGGCTCTTGGATTTACATCGGCACGCA
The DNA here is from genome assembly GCA_016213065.1 of Deltaproteobacteria bacterium. NCBI lineage: Bacteria > Pseudomonadati > Myxococcota > Myxococcia > Deltaproteobacteria bacterium. Next base: position 5,406 of record JACRBV010000110.1, on the reverse strand, counting down.
AGGAATTTTGCAGGGAACTTACGAAACTTTCGCGGCCGCCGGCAATAAACATTATCAGGGCGATCTCAAAGGAAAATGGATTTTGTCGGGGGGATTGGGAGGTATGGGAGGAGCCCAACCTCTGGCCGCTTTGATGAACGATGCGATTTTTTTAGGCGTGGAGGTCGACCCTGAACGGATTGAAAAACGTTTAAAAACCGGTTACTTAGACAAGGCTGTGGATAATTTAGATGAGGCTCTGAAATTAGTGCATACCGCTTGCAAAGTCAAAGAGGCCCTCTCAATTGGTCTTTGTGGAAACGCCGCAGATATTTACGCTGAACTGGTTCGTCGAAAAATTAAACCCGATCTAGTAACCGATCAAACATCCGCTCACGATCCTTTATATGGTTATGTCCCAAATCGCATGAGTCTTGAAGAAGCCCTTCTACTTCGCAAAAAAAATCCGGAAAAATATCAAAAGGAATCCTATCGGGCGATGGGAGAACAGGTCTCTGCGATGCTTGCTTTTCAAAACCAAGGAATCCCCGTTTTTGATTACGGAAATAATATTCGTGCGCAGGCGAAACTTGCAGGCGTAAAAAATGCTTTCGATTTTCCCGGTTTTGTTCCCGCTTATATTCGTCCTTTATTTTGTGAAGGAAAGGGTCCCTTTCGATGGGTTGCTCTATCGGGAGATCCGCAAGATATCGCCGTCACGGATGCGGCTCTTTTAAAATTATTTCCGGAGAATCCCTCTTTGAAACGCTGGTTAACGCTGGCCTCCAAGAAAATTCATTTCCAAGGTTTGCCCGCGCGCATTTGTTGGTTGGGTTATGGAGAGCGTGACAAAGCCGGACTTCTTTTCAATGAGCTCGTGGCGAAAGGAAAAGTTAAAGCTCCAATTGTAATTGGACGCGATCATCTGGATTGTGGCTCTGTAGCCAGTCCCAATCGTGAAACAGAAATGATGAAAGATGGCAGTGATGCCGTTGCCGATTGGCCCATCTTGAATGCTCTTGTGAACGCAGTGAATGGGGCGAGTTGGGTTTCGTTTCATCAGGGCGGTGGTGTAGGAATGGGATACAGTCTTCACGCAGGTCAGGTGATTGTTGCGGATGGAACTGCGGAACAGGCGGAAAAATTGGAACGCGTTTTGAAATCTGATCCAGCCATGGGTGTGATCCGTCATGCTGATGCCGGCTATGAAGAAGCCATCCATGTTGCCAAAGAGAAAGGTGTAAAAATTCCCAATGTTACTGACTAATATTTCCAGGCTCGTGACGATTTCATCGGGCGTTGTTGAAAATGCCGCGCTTCAAATTGAATCGGGAAAAATAAAATGGCTCGGATATGCCTCACAAGCTCCCGCTTCAAGGGAAATATTTGACTGCCAGCAAACGGTGGTAACCCCGGGGTTGGTGGACTGCCATACCCATCTTGTTCACGCGAGATATAGGCAAAAAGAGTATGCAATGCGCGCGGAAGGGAAAAACTATTTGGAGATTGCGTCTGCCGGTGATGGTATTCTTTCCACCGTTCAATCAACACGCGCTGTTTCTTTTGATGAACTCTACGAAATTTCGGCGAAACGTCTTCAGGAAGCTTTGTTTTTTGGAACGACGGCGATTGAAATTAAAAGTGGTTACGGTTTGGATATTGATACCGAAATTAAAATTCTGCAAGTTGTTCAAAAATTACAGCGTGAATTTCCATTAACGATTGTTCCGACGTTTATGGGAGCGCACACTTTCCCGGAAGAATTTAAAAACAGACGTCTGGATTATGTTCATTTACTGGTTATGGAAATGCTTCCAGCCGTGGCGAAGCTGGGGATCATCAAATTTTGTGATGTGTTTGTTGAAGAAGGAGCTTTCTCTCCGGAAGAAGCGACTCAAATTATCGAAGCGGCAAAAAAATATAAAATGGAATGTAAACTTCATGTGGATCAGTTGACACCGGGAAAGGGAGCAGAGCTTGCGGTTAAACTTAAAGCCGTGAGTGCGGATCATCTCGAAAATATCTCGGAAGAGGGGATTGCCGCGTTAAAAAAAACTAACACGGTTGCTGTTGTACTCCCGGGTGCCAGTTTTTTTCTGGGTGTGAAACCGGCCCCCGCGCGCAAGATGATTGACGCGGGACTCAAAGTTGCCATCTCCACGGATTATAATCCGGGGACGAATCCCTCTTTGAATTTAATGTTGACCGCGACACAGGCGGTGAGTTTTTGCAAAATGACCTGTGATGAAGTTTGGAAAGGGATAACCCTTCACGCGGCAGAGGCGTTGCAACTTGAAAAAGAAGTAGGGAGTCTTGCCGTCGGGAAAAATGCCGATCTAATTCTTTGGGGCGCCCCCGACGAAAACTATCCCATCTATCGCTATGGCAGAAAGAGCAGCCGTCATATTTTCATCAAAGGAAAAAAATGTTAGACCATATCTCATAAATTGTTTATGAAGATTGTCATTCTGAGCGAAGCGAAGAATCCAATTGTTTATCAAGTAGATCCTTCACTTCGTTCAGGATGACATTTATTTGTTAGATAACTTCTATGAAACCACCTTCCATCCGTCCCGGTGACTCAAAATTATTTCAGCGTGTTTGTTTTTGGGAAAAGGGGAGAATTCCCTCAAAAAGTTTTGCTATCATTGGTGTTCCGGATGACCGAGGTGTTGCGATTGGCAAGGGAAGACCGGGCGCAAAAAAAGGACCCGATGCCATCCGCAAAGAGTTATATAAAATGACTTTAGGCGCTAAAGGGGAGTTGGAAAAAATCAGACTCTATGATTTGGGAAATTTAAAAATCGCCAAAACACAAAAAGAAACCTATCAGAAATTAAGTGACGTTGTTTTCAAACTCTTAAAACAAGATATTTTTCCGATTATCTTAGGAGGTGGGCATGATCTAAGCTTTGGAAGTCTCTCCGGTTTTGCGCGGCAGTTTCCAAAGGGCGGTATTATCAATATTGATCCTCATTTGGATTGCCGCCCTCCGGAAAGAAATGGAAAATATTCAAGTGGCTCGGCTTTTTGGCAGATTCTTTCGACCACGAAGTTTTCTGGGAAAAATTTGTGTGAATTTGGGTTTTGCACCGATTGTAATTCCAAAAAGCATCGTGATTTTTTGAAAAAGAAAAGAGCTCTGCTTGTTCCTTGGCCGGGAAATTTTAAAAAAACCCTTCAAAAATTTGCCGAAAATAAGAAAGCATTCGCTTTAAGTTTCGATATTGATTCCGTTGATTGCACCGAGGCTCCCGGCGTTTCAGCCATCAACCCCGCCGGATTTTCGGGAAGAGAAGCACTAGACTTTGTAAAACTTGCCGTTAAAACGCACAAATTAAGACTCTTTGAAGTGATGGAAACAAACCCCCGTTTCGATCCCGATCACCGCACCGCAAAATTAGCCGCACGCCTCATTTACGAACTCCTAATTGACAGCGTGAAGTAACTTGATTATTGGGGGACTACTTAAATTTTTTCAGTTCAGTGGGGCGATAGCTCAGCTGGGAGAGCGCGACAATGGCATTGTCGAGGCCAGGGGTTCGATCCCCCTTCGCTCCACTGAGCTGAAAAAAATCAATGAATCCCCAATTTTAAACTTATGAATGTAAATAAAATGCCTATGCATTTGAATCTCGTTCTGTCATTCCGGCGAAGGCCGGAATCCAGAAGCCCTTAAAATCACTGGATCCCCGCCTTCGCGGGGATGACAAAAGAGGGCAAAGGTTTTCTTATAGAACTCAAATGCATATGCATTTGTAAATAAATTAATTTTTCGAGTACACGCTGTACGCAGAATGTTTGAAAGACATATCAGTGAAGCGGATGTGAGAAATGAAATGCATTATTTGTAAAAAAGGGGAAACAAAAATCGGCAAAGTAACGGTGACCATGGATCGTGCAGGGGCCACCTTTGTCGTGAGGAACGTCCCCGCCCAAGTCTGTCAGAATTGCGGAGAGAAATATGTTGATGAAAAAACGACGGCCTATCTTTTAGAAACCGCGGAAAAAACAGCTCGAAAAAGTACTGTGGTGGATGTTTGTAAATACATGGTAGCGTAGTGTTACATCTGAAACTGCATGACGAAATCGCCGATTTGGATTTCGTCGTCGGGGGCGAGGATTTGTTCGGTGACTTTGTGGCCGTTGACCATGGAGCCGTTCGAACTGTTTAGGTCAATCAACACATATTCATTTCCCTGAAGCCGGATCTCGGCGTGCTGTCTTGAAGCTTTCGCGTCTTTTAAAATAACCTGATTGGTATGCGATCTGCCAATGGTCAGAGTGCCCTGAATCTGAAAACTTTTTCCGACATTTTCATGTCCCGCGATAATGGTGAGGGTGGGGTGCGTTTCCAAATTGGGCTTTGTCGCTTCCAGCCAGCTTGCATCTTGCGGTGTGCCAATGGATTCGGAAGATTTTTCCGGATGGATGGGGGTTGGTTCCTGAAAATCTTTTTCTTCCTGTTCCCATTCGTCAATTTCTTCCGCGACGCTTAAGGGTCCGGTCTCTTTCGATTTTTCTCCGAAGAGATCTTCGTCTCCTTCGAAGAGACCTTCATAGCGTTTGATATTTGATTGAACTCCCGCCAAAACCTGTTCAAAACGGGCGATTTTATCTTCTTCTATTTTTGCTTTCGAATGGAATTCTTCTTTTGTGAACTCACCCAATTTGTGGCGAAATTGGAGCTCTTCCAAAGTGTGTTTGTGATTTTTTAGATTTCCTTCAATTTTGTCGCGAGTGTCGTAGAGAGTTCCCAATTCGCGGTCGATATCCTGTTTTTTGGCTAAAAGCTGGTCGGTTACATTTTGAAGCCGCGTCAGATAATCTCCGTGAACTTTCTCAAAAACCGTGGCCGAAACCTCGGAACGATTGGCTTCTATCTTCTGAAGCCTCTCCTTCAAAATCCGGCGCTCTTCCTTTAATTTGAGGGAATCCTCAAGTAAACGCTGGTTTAAGGGAAATTCGACGGTATTGGACTGGGCCTGCTGTTTCTCCGCTAACATATAACGTAAGGTTAATAGGGAATTACCCGTATTGTCAACTTAATGATTGTGTGACCCTCGGACTTCTTTTATGTAGGCAAGATGGGAATTTGGCTTGTAATGGGAGTGATTATTTTGGCTGTTTTGGGGGCTTTGGTTTGGCTTTGGACGAAGAAAAAGGTTCCCGCCGAGACTCCTTTTTTGCTTCTGCAACAACAACTTGAAGGTTTGCGCGGAGACCTCCAGCAACAGTTTAAGAATCAGCTCGATTTCTGGCAGAAATCACAGGATGGGGTTGGTGGCCGTCTCGACAACGCGGCCCGTTTTTTTGGCGATCTGAATACGCGCATGGTCAAGGTGGAGGAGATTTCCAAACAGTTTTTGGAGGTTGGAAAAGATATCTCCACGCTTCAGCAGATTTTAAAGGCCCCCAAACTTCGGG
>JACRBV010000109.1 GCA_016213065.1 Deltaproteobacteria bacterium | reverse complement strand
GAAGGATCTACTTGATAATATTGGATTCTTCGCGGAGTTTATCCTGAGCCCGAACAGATTCTTCGCTTCGCTCAGAATGACAAAGCGAAGGGCTCAGAATGACAATTTGAAAATTTCAGCATTTTCCACCACTCCCTTTATGTCACCCCGACCCCGTACCGAGATACAGGGTTCACCGGAATAAAAAATTTCCCTATGGCACGATGGAGTAGGCGTCTGTATGGACGCCGCCGTTGGCGTCGCTGTAGACTCCGCCCGGGTTGCGCGAGGGTGGGATGGTGATTTTTTCTCCCGTAACTGCGCCACTGGCCTCTGACTGCGCTTTCAAAACTTGCGCGATCTGTTCACGCATGAGTTCTTCCGCGGTATGCGCTTGTGCGTAGGCGCGTTCCACGGCTATTCCGGCCTTGTCTTCATCCGTTGCCCCGAGTTTTATCACGTGGCGGTTCACCGCACGAGGGAGAATAATCTCCATGTCCCCGATCTTCAGCGCCCTCCTTGCCGCGATAAATTCGATGGATGCACCCTCTGCAATAAGTTGTTTTGCCCTATCGAAATCCTGCTGGCTTTGAAAATTGCGGCGCGTGATCGTGTAGGTGAGCATGAGCTTTACACCCGCGTCCATCACATATCCAAGCAGGGTCTGAATATGGGAGCCTGTCTTGTAGTTTTGGCAGGAAGACGTCCCGACAAGATCGCCGGTCATTAACAAAAGCTTGGAGTCGGCAGTGGTGGTGGTAAAGACGATCGCCTCTTCGCCCTTCACCACTGCGCGGGCCGTAGCGTCCAAGGTCTTCAAATCATCCTTTAACTGCTGATCGAGACCGAACAGGCCGTCGTTTCCCCTGATGAATTTCAGGACGTTCAGATAGTCGGAGAGGTTTTGGGTTTCTTGAGCGAGTTCCAGAACGGCAACAAGCAGAGCGCCTTCATTATAATGATGATGCGTCCTCCGTAAATTTTTCAACACTTCCGTTTTAAAACCCTTCTGCTGAAATTCATTTTTTACCTCGCGTATCGTCGCATGGATTACGCTTCTGTAGGCTCTCTCATGTCTGCCCGCATGCTCCACAACATGCCCCATTACCTGACTTCTTAAAATATCCTGCGAACGATTAAGATTTTCTTCCAGCGTGGGGCCGGTGTTTGTTCCGTTTGAAACCCCGATACGGCTGAAATTTTTCCTCCACCCTTCGCGATGCTCTGGTGTACGAAGCATTGCCGTTTGTGCGCGGGCCTTCGCCTGATCAGCGGAGTCCGTTGCATCCCCTTCAAATTTTAATTCCTCAAACCTTCCATCGAGGACGGCGCGGACGACTTGGCCCAGCACGGCAACCTCGGGACGCCAATCGCTTCTGCCATTAAACCTCGCCACGAGCGTGTAAAACACCTCAAGATTTCCCCATTTTGCTTCGAGGGCGCGGATATCGTCCATCGTTACCGGACGATTGCCGAGTTTAAACACTTCCTTAAATTTTTCGAGAAACCGGTTATCTATATTTTTGATGACATCATCTATATTATTGTCCGTGATTGGAACGTCCCCTGTGTGAGTCAATACCTCTGCGTCAACTCCGCCAAATATCCCGTGGAGACGGCCCACGCTTGCGACCAATTCTCTGATCTTGGTCAAGTCTCTGTCATGGGCGATGGTGCCGGAGATTGTTAACGGCAAGCCACCCACTTTCAGTGCAAGGGCCGTTTCGTAGAGATCGCCCAGCGCCTTGGGACGATAGTTTCCATCCTGAAATCCCTCAATCGCAAGACCGGTGCGTTGGGTTAAAAGATAACGTGAAAATACTTGAGGTCCTCGTTGGAATGCGGCAGTGAGCGCTACTTTGTCCTTCAAAAACTGTCGGGCAATTTCGGAAAAAAGCGCAAATCCGGTATCACGGCGTTGCATGTCCGCGTAGAGGGCAGCGGCATATTCTGGATTAATGCCGAGATTCTTTAACGTCTCCTGTGCCCAACTTACTAGACCCACTGCATAGAAAATAATTTGGTTCTTTCGTAAATAAGTTGCAAAATGAGGAGAACAAAATCCAGGATATCATCGGATATCAATAAGTTAACTGATATACGCAGAGTGCTTTATGATGTCATTCCCGCGAAGGCGGGAATCCAGTCTTTTTTCGTTGGAGCGGAGAAACAATATGACGAGAAAATATTTTGTTTACATCATGGCAAGTCAAAGAAATGGAACGCTCTATATTGGTGTGACCAGTGACATAGTGAGAAGAGTTTATGAACACAAAAATAATCTGATCAAAGGATTTACTGAAAAATATAAAGTGCATCGCCTTGTTTACGTTGAGGAAACTGATGATGTGAGCGTAGCCATCACACGAGAGAAGCAACTCAAGAAATGGAAAAGGAGTTGGAAATTAAGGCTGATTGAATCAATGAATCCAGAATGGCGGGATTTGCACAACGAACTTTTTTAAGGCTTGTTCCATAGTATTGTAGGACTGGATTCCCGCCTTCGCGGGAATGACAGATAGCCTCATTTTGCAACTTATTTACGAAAGAACCAAAATTTCTTGATTGGGGGTTTGTTTTAGCCTAGGATTAGACCAGATATTAGACTGATAGTTAGACTGATTTTAGACCAATGCTATGAATGATGATATATTAAAAAAGCCATTTAAACCCTTTAAAACGCCATTTTTAAGTGATTTCACATTAACTGCCGAGCTCTTTCCTTTCACCAATTCTGAAATAATTGACATGGATAAAGAGCTTTCAAATTATGAACACCTATTTTTAGATCCCGAGGTCGAAAAAAATCTCATCAGCAAAAATGAATTATTGGCCTCTTTTGGAATTTCCAAGGCCGAGCAATCAAACCTGTCATTGAAAGAGGCAGAGGATATCTATGATACAATTTTGAAAGACCCAAATTACGATTTCATCGGTGAGAAATTAAGAATCAAAAAAAAACTCACAAAAAAAGATTATGAAAAACTCGAATTTTTTAATATTGCAAAGACGTTCCGCGAAATGAACAGCAAGCTCTTCAAAATTTCAGACTTAAATCCTGATCTGATTAAAGAAATACACCGCTCCTTAACTGTTGGCATGGATATCTTTAAAAATTATTTTTTTGAATTTACCTTATATAAATCCGGAAATTTCAGAGAAGACGATTTAGTGCGGGTTGGAAGCTATACGCCAATTTCCCACAATAATATTGAAGAGGCGCTAGGAGAGCTTATCGAATGGCTGAATAAAAACTTCGGTGTCACGTCGATAGCGGTGTTTCACGCGACGCTTTACGCAATTCATCCATTTACCAACGGAAACAAAAGAGTTTGCAGAGTGCTTGAACACATTTTGCTTAGAAGCGCCGGTCTTAATTCGGAAAACCTCTACAGCACGTCGTATTACTATCACAAGGAAAAGCCGCGCTATTATAAAAATATATTTTCTTCTCTTGAGAGAAAAAATCTCAACCACTTTGTTTCGTTTATTTTGGAGGCAATCGTTCTGTCGATTATATCGGTCATCAAGACAAGTCTTGAAACCAAGAGGAATCGGTTTCTGGCCAGACAACCTCTCGATTCATTGCATAAAGCGATTTTGAGGCCGCTTGTGAAACGCGGCGAACTCCAGTTCAAACACCTCTATAGTGCGATCATAAGAAAAAAAATGGCCAGACAGACTTTTGTCACCTATCTTAGCCAGAGCGTTGAGGCGGGGTCTGTCAGCAAGAGGGGGGAAGGGCGCGCCACATTTTATCGCCTCAATCTGAAAAGCCCCGAGGAACAGGTCATCGCGAAATGGATTGCATTTGCATCGGAAAGATTGAGTTGCATTCCCGACTCCATAAAACTGTCGTGAGGATCCTCTAAAAAACAAAGTCTCTGATTCAATCCGCAAGCACCTACGGCCCGATGGAATATTCGCCCGTATGGATGCCGCTGTTGGCGCGGGCTATTCTGTCAGCAAAAAGTTGATGTCATTGAGGACTGGGCTTGGGCCTGTTTTGATTGGATGGGAGTGGTGGAAAATGCGTTTTTCATGGTTGTCATCCTGAACACATTCGCTTCGCTCAGAATGACAAAGCGAAGGGCTCAGAATGACAATTTGAAAATTCCAGCATTTTCCACCATTCCCTCTATTGTTATCGGCAAAATCCAAAATTTGTTGCGTAAAATCCGCGGTCGTTTTTAATTACCGTCTATTTTAGCATTATGCTTGCTATTTTAGACGGCAATAATTGCAATATCACACATGAATTGCACCATACTTTCGGATTTCAAAGATTGGTTAAAGCAGTATCACTAACCTTTTGTCGGCAGAATTTCATTTCCAAGATTGTTAGATTGACAGCACTATTCTTTTGGATAGCTTCAAGACCATGAAACGCGCTCTCATCACGGGAATTACGGGGCAGGATGGTTCCTATCTCGCCGAGTTTTTGTTGAAAAAAGGATACAAGGTTTTTGGTCTCGCTCGTTTTTCACGCAGTAGCAGTTTTGAAAATATCAAAGACATTGCCAAAGACATTACCTTATTTGACGCTGATCTTCTGGAAATCACCGGTCTGAATCGCTTGGTGGAGGAAACTCAACCCGACGAAGTTTATAATCTCGGTTCCATTTCTTTTGTACCAACCTCATGGCACACGCCGGTTCTGATCGCGGAGGTCAATGCCGTCAGCGTTGCGCGCCTGCTGGAAGTACTCCGCAACGTTAATCCAAAAATAAAATTTTATCAGGCGTCTTCAAGCGAAATGTTTGGTCATGCCGTACAAACACCGCAAAATGAAAACACACCGCTATGTCCCATCAGTCCCTATGCCGTTGCCAAGGTGTATGGTCACCACATCGCGCAAACCTATCGGGAGGCTTATGGCATCGGCGCTTGTTGCGGCATGTTGTTCAACCACGAATCTCCACGCCGCGGCTTGCAATTTGTCACCCGGAAAGTAACGCACACTGTGGCAAAAATTCATCTGGGACTGGCCAATGAAATCCAATTAGGAAACTTGGAAGCCAAAAGAGATTGGGGTTACGCACCGGATTATGTCGAAGCCATGTGGATGATGTTACAGCAACCAAAGGCCGATGATTACGTTATCGCAACCGGGAAAACCCATAGCATCAAAGATTTGCTGAAGTGCGCCTTCGGGTTTATCAAGCGCCCGTGGCAGGAATATGTCCGCGTCGATCCCAATTTATTGCGCCCCACAGATCTGGAAGCACTGGTGGGCGATGCAACAAAGGCAAAGCAAAAATTAAATTGGGCCCCCAAAAAGACTTTTGAGGAAATGATTTGTGAAATGATCGAAGCCGATTTAAAAAAGCTTGGAAATTCTGGAACGTAATTGCCCGTTGAACCGGTGCAAAGCGTACGCCAGCAGAAGCAAAAATGGCGGCCACCGATTCCTTAATTTTTCCAGAATAAATGACCGATGTCTCTGCAATAAAAAGTGGTGATTTTTTAGAATCCAATATTGTTCTCTCCAAAAAGAATGTTCGTGAGTCCCCCCGCCGCCGACAAATGCCTGAAAACAGACGGTATGCGGACAAAAGAACGCGCAAAAATCCATCTCGCCTGCTTTCATCAAAAAATCGGTTTCCTCGCGCCACGGATATCCCCGGACAAAACCTTCATAATTTTCCTCAAATAAAACTTTTTGAAAAATTTCTTTCTTCGCCAAAAAATGGGCGAGTAGCAAAGGTGCGGGCATGTCACACGAAGGAGTCTGTTCGCTGTCGCATTCCATATAAAAAGAATTCCACAACGGACCTTTAAAATTTTTGGCCCGCTCAAAGGCACGTTCGTTGGACTCTCCCAGCTTCTTCCATATTTTTCTTCCCTGAATGATGTCGGCGCCCGTTTCTTTCAGATGAGACAGAAGTATGGAAAAATGTCCGGGGGCTAATTCCAAATCATCTTCACCAAAAAAAATAAATTCTCCTTTTGCCTGCCTGATCCCCCTGTTTCTTGCGGCAGGAAGACCACGAGGAGAAGCGCTTGGTGCAAGGACAAGACGAGGATCCATGCGCGCCACATCTCGGATTTTTTTGATGTGCGGCTCGAGGGTGGAATCATCCACGACAATGATTTCCAAAACAGAAGATTCTGCCAAATAAGATGGAAGAACTTTTATCAAATCATCCGTCCGGTTGCGCGTGGGAATGATAACGGAGATTTTCACAAATCCCTGTCTGTGATGATTTGAAATTCGGGCAAAGGCACAATGAATTTGCCACCCGCTTGCAAATAGGTTTTCTCACGCCCCTTAAATTCATCCAAAAAATGCCAAGGGAGAATAAGAAAATAATCGGGTTTTTCAAATCTCGCCTGTTCTTCGGAGATAATGGGAATATGGGTTCCAACTGTTTTTTTGCCCCACTTTTCGGTGTTTTTGTCGACCGCTTTTCCAATGAGGGTGTCATCCAAACCGTAAAACTGGAGAAGTGTGTTGCCCTTGGTGGAAGCACCGTAAACGTAAATCTTTTTGCCAAACCCTCTCTCTTGCCGCACAAAATCCAACAGTTTGTTTTTGAGCACCGCAATCCGCGAGACAAACTGCCTGTAGGTCTCCATCTCCTCCAATTGCAAACCCTGCTCCATTTTTCTTAATGCCTGAAGATGTTGTCCCGCCTTGTCCGACATTTTCGAGGCGATGGTACCGCGGTGTCCCGCATAGATGCGAAAACTTCCTCCATTCACGTTATTGAGTTCCGCATCGAACACTTCAAGCCCATGGCGTTCAAGAAGGGTTTGAAGAGAGGACAAAGAATAATATTCCAAATGTTCATGACAGATATTGTCAAAAGCATTGCGCATCAGCATCAGCGGAAGATAATTCATTTGGATAACCCAAAGGCCGCCCCGTTCAAGGATTTGTGCCAGCTCGGAAACAAACCGGTTCGGATTTTCCAAATCATAAAACATCGCAATCGTGGTGATGACTTTGGCTTTCTTTCCCGGAAAATCCTTCTGAAAGGACGACAGATTAAAAAAATCGTTGATAATTTTGCTCGTCCCATGTTTTGCAAGCGACAAAAGATTTCCGGAAGGTTCAAAACCAACTTTGAGCAGAGACGGTTTGGAATAGGAACGCAACAACGTTCCGTCATTGCAACCGATATCGAGCACCAAATCCTGCGGACCCAGAGAAACGCGACTTTCAATTTGTTCCGTGATATCCGCCAACGCCCTCATCATCGTTCGGTTTATTCCGGAGCGATACCAATACTGGTGATACAGCAAATCGGGAGGAACGGTGTGTTTCAATTGCACCAACCCGCACCCTCCGGCCCTTCTGTCACAAAACACAAGTTCCAGCGGAACTCTTAAACTGTCTGTCGATGCAATTTCGGAAAACGTGGAAACAAATTGTTCTCCCAAACCCACAACAAACTTCAGCTCACAAGAACCGCAGGAACGACAACAACGAATCTCGGCACACTGAGAGACCATGAAGAGAGTTTATATTCCAAAACATTCACCTTCGGCAAGAATGCAAAATTGACACCGGCCACTTTTTTTTAGTATAAGTGGAACTGAAAATTATATTTTTTTGTCATTCCTGCGAAGGCAGGAATCCAGAATCTATTTAAATAACTGGATCCCCGCCTTCGCGGGGATGACAGACATGCAATGTTTCAAAAGTTCCCATGAAGAAAACAATAATAATGAGAAGAAATTTTTTGAAATTGTTGTGCTTGTTGCTGGTTTTGTCTTTTCCAATTCTTGCAAAATCCGCGGGGGAATGTACGCAGGAAACCATTGCAACCTGCTATCAAGAAGCGAAAAAACTTTATCTGGAGCACAATTACTCAGAAGCCAAAACCCTTTTCGAAAATGTGGTGCTTTTGGATGCCTCTTATAAACAAGCCGCCAGCTATCTTAAAAAATGTCAAAAACAAACGAATAAACCCAAAACTGATAGTGCCATAACCACGACAAGCGCCGCATCTTCGCCGATAGAATCACCTCAGGCCGATGAAGCCGTACAAACCTTGTTGCCACCGCAACAGCCGATGTACCATATCGGCATTGGTGACGTTCTGGACATTTTCGTCTGGAGAAACACGGATATGGATAAAACGGTGATCGTCCGTCCGGATGGAATTATTTCTTTCCCCCTTGTGGGCGATGTCAGGGCGGCGGGGCTAACCCTCACCGAACTGGACGACACATTAACCAAAAAATTAAAGGATTTTATCCGAAACCCGCAGGTATCCGTTACCATTCAGCGGTTCGGCGGCACAAAAGTCATTGTGCTGGGAGAAGTGAAAGGGCCCGGCATTTATGCCGTGCCCGGAGGCGGGAATGTCATTGACGTCATTGCTATGGCAGGTGGTTTCACCAATGACGGCGTCAGAAAGGGGACATTTTTGGTGCGTGGAGGGGGTCCCCAACCCTTGGTCTATCGCCTGAATCTGGCCCGCGTGTTCAAAGGAGACCTGAGTCAAAATATAGCGGTTGCATCCAACGACATTATTTATGTGCCGAAAAAATGGGTCGTAAATGTAAATTATGTAATCAACCAATTAACTCCTCTCCTGTCTAACGTTGTACTCGGCACAACGGCGGAACATTTGCTGAAAGGAGCTGTCGAGGGTAAAACACAATAGTGAGCGAAGCGAACGTGAGGGGGTCAAGGCAGGTAAACTTGGTCCAGAGGACCAAGGAAAACTGCCGCGACAGCATTTAAAAATTTGCCGTTGGAGGGGGCTTTGCTAAGCCCCTAAAAATAGACTATGCCAAAAAGTTATGAGCTGGAGATTTCTGATTATTGGCGCATTGTAAAAAGACGCAAGCTGATCGTTATTGCAACGTTTCTTCTTGTTACGGTTGCCATTGCGATACACAGCTCAAGAATCCCGCCTACCTATGAAGCCATTGCCACGATAAAAATTGAAAAACCGATTTCGGCGAGCACGGTGGACCCAACCAGTGCCGCGTGGGACGTCAGCGATTACATCGAATCCCAGATGCAAATTATCAATAGCAAGCGTGTGTGCCATGAAGCCGGGGTCCTTGCGGGATTGATCAAGGAGGGAATGCTTGAGCAGGAAATCGATCCGATCCTCGATCAGTTCTCAGGAGTTAAAGTCACCCGAAGGACGCAAACCAACATCACAGACCTCGCGGCACGAGCAACGGATCCCAAGCAGGCCGCCTTGATTGCCAACATGGTAGCCAAAGGCTATCAGGCATGGAGTCTCAAAAATCACAATGAACAGGCCTCACAAGTGCGGGAATATGTCGGCAATCTTCTCAAGGAAAATGAAGATCAGCTGAACGCCAAAGAGCAGGAACTTAAAAAATTCAAGGAAAAAAACCCGACGGGGTCTGCCATCGGGGTCTTGCAGACACAGCTCAATGACATGGAGCTCAAATTAATTACCCTGCTGGAAAAATACACGCCCAAACACCCGGAAGTCGTCGAATTAAATGCGCAAATTGGGGCTCTGAGATCAAAATTGGGGGAGCATCCGCAGTTGGAGTTGACCTACTCCCAACTGACGCGCAACATTGAAAATCTAAAAACTCTCAATGCAAGCCTCAAGCAAAAATATGAAGACGCCAAAATCTCCGAAGCGCAAACCATTTCCGGCGTTACCGTTTTGCAAATGGCTGAAGTCCCCGATTCTCCCATCGCACCTAATATCGCAAAGAATGTTGGAGTAGGCGCGGTCATCGCCCTTATTTTGGGATTGTTACTGGCATTCGTGAAGGAAAATGTTGACACATCCATTTCCACCATTGAAGAAGTTGAAGATTTTCTCCAGGTCCCCGTCCTCGGTATCATTCCGGAAATGGTATCCAATACATCGAAGGATTCATGGTGGCATCCGTTGCAATTTTTCCAGCGTATCACCGCCAAAACGGAGGACGTCTCGCTTGTAGAGCAACGCAAGCGGATCGTACTGATGGGCAAGGAACAAAGTTTTTCTTCACTGGAAGCCTACAAAACACTCCGCACCAACATCAATTTTGCCCTTGCACAGCAAAAAGGTCAGGTGTTGGAAATAACTAGCACCGGTGCAAAAGAGGGAAAATCCATAACATCTCTCAACTTGAGTTTGAGTCTTGCAGAAAATGGAAATAAAACATGTCTTATCTCCGCTGACTTGAGACGTGAGACTGTCTCCCGCCTGATGGGAGTCAACAAAGAACCGGGCTTGGTGGACATTCTGACCAAAGACGCAAAATGGCAGGATGTCATCCGCAGAACAACGGATTTTCTCGTGGGCGAATTGCCACCGGATAGCATTTTAAAAACCTTCGGATTTGATAATTTTTATTTGATTTCCTCGGGAAAACTGCCGCACAATCCTTCGGAACTTCTCGCGTTGGATAAAATGAGAGCTCTGCTTCAGGAACTGCGCCAACATTTTGATTTTGTCATTATTGACACACCGCCCGTACTGCCGGTTTCCGATTCCACTATCCTGGCACCGCAGGTTGACGGGGTTATCATGGTCTATCAGGTTGGAAAAACAGCGAGGGGCGCCCTCAAAAGGGCGAAGATGCAACTACTCAGCACCGGAGCCAACATTTTGGGAGTAATTCTGAACAACATCAAGGCATCCGAAATGAAAATGGCGCCTACTTATTATTATTACAAAGAATACTATGGTCCGGACGAAAAGAAAGTGCGGGAGCGCAGAAGAAGAAAAACACAGGAAAACTGGTGGCACCGGATTATCAGCCGTGTTGTTTAATATCCTCGATTAATGCCAACACCTTTTTTTTAATGTGATCGCGAGTTAAGCGAAACGCCTGCAACACCCTTTTCTCTTTTCCAAAAACAAACACGGGATCATCCACGTCCCAGTGTACGCAGTGGATGCGGCTTGGCAGAGAGGATACAATCGCCTTGGCCTCTCCAGCCATCGTAATAACCCAATCCATTTGTTCCAAAAAATTCCAGTCAATGCGTTTCGAAATTTGGTCCTTAATATCCACGCCTATTTCATTCATGACAGCAATGGTGTGGTCATGGACATAACCAGCAGGCCTCGCTCCCGCGCTATATGCTTCAATAATTCCCTCTCCATATAATTTGGCAAAGGCCTCCGCCATTTGGGAACGGCAGGAATTACCAAGACACAGAAACAGAACTTTTTTCATGATTTTCAAACGATCCAAAGAATGTTAGCGTTTATCTGTATGAAGTTATTCATTCTGTCAATTTTAATTGTCCTCGCGTTTGGCGCGAACGGTTCTGCTCAGGAATCGGATGTGCAGGGGGCTATTGTCGGCAACGATCCAGCGGCGACGTTAACAACAGGTATTGGTCAGGTAGTAAAGCCGGTGGGAGCGCCAGTTATCCAGTCTCCGTCGAGCGCTCTTTTTGCCCCGCAACCTCAACCGGCTTTATCGCCCACCACAGCGGGCACACAACGAACCGTTCTTTCAGATATGACAACGGCCGCTCCGGAAACAGGCAAGGCAAAATGGATTCGCATTCCAGAATCCAAACTCCCCCGCATCCAAACCATTCCCTACCGTTAAAGTGTAGAAAGACTTTGCAAGTATTTGCAAAGTTGATAAAGCTGGGATTGTTAAGGGTGAGCGAGCTGTTTTGAGCGAATCCTTAACTTTAGCGAACATCCGGCTTTGCCGGTGTTCGCGAATGGGGCGCTTAGCTCAGCGGTAGAGCATCTCGTTTACACCGAGAGGGTCGGAGGTTCGAAACCTTCAGCGCCCACACTAGAAAAATCGTTTAAGGCATATTTGTGGTCGATTCATTATCGGAATAACTCTCGCGCTTGGTGCAATCCACCCTACCCGCATATAAGGGAGCGGACTTTACGACGTTTTCCTGCTGTCCTTTGATACTTTTGAAAAACAGGGTAACGACGCCTGAAAGTTTTACTTTGGCGGCATCTTCACTACCCGAAAAACATTCCAAACCAGCCACCATATTCGCCACAACAGCTTCCGGTGCACAATATAACCACGTTACTCGCCCGAAACCTGTTTGTGCCGCGTTTAATTTCCATTGCTGTGTCTTTTCATCATAAACAAGAGTTAGAGTTCCACTGTTATACATTGCAATTCCCGCATACGTATCCATGCTGATTTGCAACTGATATTGTTTGGTATTGGAATTCCATAAACCCGTTACATTGAAATGATCTCTAAAAAACAACCCGGCCCGTTCGCACTTCAATTCATATCTTTCCTCATTGTGATGGTTGACTTCCAAACCCTCCTTGCCTTTGAAATTAACCTCGTCAAATTTAAATTCAAATTTTTCTGGTACTCTTCCAAGCCCCGTTACATTTACATTGGATGTTTCTGCCATAAATTTTTCTCCTTTTTTGAATTAAGAAACTCTGACGCCGTGGTTCCTACTTGGATCGGATAACCATGTCAAGTTTGGACTGAAAATTGGATGCGATTTCTGGCTGGCATTTGATCCATTTTCTGATAAGTGCCGATCCAACCATTTAAAAATAAAAAGGAGATCTTATGAATAACAAAGTCGTTGTGTTGGTTGTGGCATTGATTATCTTGGCGGGCGGCGGTTTTTACGGTTACAAATATTTTCAGGGCAAGGCCAAAAGTCCTTTGGCCGGTCAAACTGTTAAAGTTGAAGGTTATGATGTCAACTACGGCAATGACGGCGAATCGGCCACCATCACAGATCCCAAAACAGGCGCAAAAATGATGACGGGACCCAATTTAAAAGTCCCCTCCAGTTTCCCAAAAGAAATTCCGGTTTATAGCAACGGTAAAGTAACGGTTATTTCTCTGGATCCCAAATTTCCCCTGATTTCGGTATCAACCAAAGATGATGTCAAAACCGTACAGGACTGGTATCAGGCCGATCTGCAAAAGAAGGGATGGACCTTAACAGCCAACCAGATGATAGGCCCGGACGCCGCTCATATCGAATTTGAAAACACGAATAATATGGGGAGTCTCATCGTCACAAAAGATGATGAAACAAAAGGAACCATCATCACCCTTTCCTCCATGACCCGCGAAGAAGCTCAAAAAATGTTCAAGGGCGTTATGGGTGGAGAGCAAAAAGAGGAAACTCCTGATTCAGAACAGAAGGATTAGCAGACTGTTGACAACTGTCATTCCCGCGAAGGCGGGAATCCAGTGTTTTTACTTCTGGATCCCTGCCTTCGCAGGGATGACATTTTTTGGATGTGCCCTTTACAACTTGTGCCCGGGGCCGGAATTGAACCGGCATGGGTATTTCTACCCGAGGGATTTTAAGTCCCTTGTGTCTACCAGATTCCACCACCCGGGCTGAATTTTGCAAAGCAAAATTCCCTCTATTTTCTATTCTCTATTTTCGAAAATGGAAATTGGAGAATAGAGGAACTCCGCACTTTCATCGAAAGTGCGGAGTTGAGGCGCGGGCCGGAGTCGAACCGGCGCATGACAGTTTTGCAAACTGCTCCCTTGACCACTTGGGTACCGCGCCAAAATTTAAAGCACTTCTAAACAACCACCCTAAGTGTGTCAAGGAACGAAGCAGAACCTGTGACAGCCTGTTAAATAACTCTTGCCCCGAAAAAGAGAGCTTGCTAGGCATAACCCATGCGGCGATTCCTTCTTCTTCCACTTTTCTTTTTTTTCATCGCCGCCCCCTTGTTTGCCAACCCCTCATGGGAGTCGATCAAACAAAAAGTATTAAAGGCGGATATCAACCCTCATGACCGGAAAGAAAAAACCTCCCTTGTAAAAGAGGCCATTCAACTAGCGGACCAATGCATCACAAAAAATCCTGCTGAAGCCCCATGCTATTATTACCGCGCTCAAGCCACGGGTCTTTATTATGAGGTGATGATCTTCGGATATCAAAAAGGAATTCGTCACATGATTCAAGATTGGCAAAAATCGGCGGAACTCGACCCGCAATTCGATCACGCCGGTCCCTATCGCATGCTGGGCGAACTCTATACCGATCTCCCGAAATATTTTGGGACAAAAGACGTGAGACAAGATTTGGATAAAGCTGAAATGTATCTCAAAAAGGCGGTGGAACTCGATCCCAACTATCCCACACAACAAATCGATCTGGCCGAAGTCTTCGTCAAAAATAGAAGTAAAAACGAAGCGGCCGAGGCTTTGAAAAAAGCGGAAGAACTGCTTCCGCAATGGACACAAGATCCCTATTACCCGGGCTGGCAAACAACGACAAAAATTTTGAAGAGACAGATTAATAAGTTGAAATAAACCAAGGACTATGGACCATAGACTATGGACTAAAAACTAAAAAAAGCAGTTGGTCCTTGATCCATTGTCAATGGTCTATGGTCCTTCTGCAAGGAGGATTTATGGCAAGCGTCAACAAAGTAATTCTGATTGGAAATTTGGGGGCTGATCCTGAAAAACGTCTCACCGGTAGCGGACTGGCTGTTTGCAATCTGCGGATTGCCACCAATGAAGTTTGGAAAGACAAGCAAGGAAACAAACAGGAAAGAACCGAATGGCACCGTGTTGTGGTCTACGGGGCACAGGCGGAAAATTGCGAAAAATACCTTTCTAAGGGAAGACCCGTCTATGTTGAGGGAAGCATCCGCACGCGCCAATGGGAAGATCAGCAGGGACAGACAAAATACATCACCGAAGTCATTGCCCAACGCGTACAATTTTTGGGAAGTCCCGGAGGAAATGCCGGACGCGGTGAATCAAGAACAACAACCGAAGGCGATTCCTTTCCACCTTCTCCTGAAGATAACGGGTCTCAGGCCAGTGGCGCAGGAGAAGACGATATTCCGTTTTAACGGCGCGCGAAGAAGTCTCCTTTATAGACATCCGGATGATGGGCCTGAAAACGGAAACCGACGGAGATCCACGCGGTGAAATCAACAGAGGGACCGACTGCCAGCACGTCTTCTGAAAAAGCAACCTGCCAATAGAAAGGGTTAAGCGGTTTTCCCCATGGCTGGTCGCCCCGCACTCCAACAATCAGATCAAGCGGCACACCATCCCACGTTTCAATGATGAGGTTTTTAAGGCGCGGCGTTCCCCCCACCAATTGTAAAATTCCCGAAACCCTTTTTGAAAAACTAAATTCGCCCGCCAAAGAAAAATCAAACACAGCGCTGTTCATCAAATCACCGAGTTTGTTATTTCCACCATCCATGAGATAGTTTGTATTCAAATAACCATGAATCCGTTTGTATGATTTTTCCAGCGCAACGCCCAAACCAAAACCCGGACTGCCGCTCCCCAAACCATCGACGGAGTTGCCCGTAGGAAGTTTAAAAATAAATCGCCACGCAACGGCGGGCAAATAAGTTTCCTCCGTCACCAGTTGGTGTTTCAGGAAAAGAGAAATATCTCCAAGACCGATATTTTCGGAAGAGACCTGATAAACAGTCCTCCCGTTTTTACTCACTCTGTAATTAAAAATCCCGTTCGCCACCTGATCGCGTCCACCGTTTGGGAATCCGAAAAAGTTGTGATAATCCTGAATGAAGCCATCCAAAAATCCGCCGCCAAAATGAAGCAGAGGCACTTCAATACCTCCTTCAAAATCGGGAGCAAAACCGTAGGTCCCCACAAAATTGAGACGCCACAATTCCATATCGAGATTTTCATCCGCGGTCAGAGAGGAATCCCGCTCATACAAATTGGAAAAAGCCGAATCAACGCGAACATCCAAGACGCCAAACCCCACCGTTGTAGCGCGGCCCGGAGTTAGCGTGACAGTCTGAAGATAAACGGGATTTTGTGTGCGAATTTCAAAAGGCCCCTGAGTGGACCAGTCATGAGCAAAAGCAACCATGGAAAAAATCAAAAACCAAACATTAAAAACCAAAAACACAGATAAAAAATAAAAAATTTTTTTCATTTTAATATGTGTTTTTGATCTTTGATTTTTAATTTTTGGATTTTTTTCACTGGTGGTTCAAAAATCTCTCTGCATCAATAGCCGCCATGCAACCGGTGCCCGCCGCGGTTACGGCTTGGCGGTAAACAACATCCTGCACATCACCGCAGGCAAAAACGCCGGGAACGCTGGTTGCCATGGATGGAAGTTTTTTCATCGCGATGTATCCTTTAACATCGAGTTCCAGTTGTCCCTTGAAGAGTTCCGTGTTGGGTTGATGTCCGATGGCGACAAACAGACCATCACAGGCAAGATCGCTCTTCTCATTTGTTTTGAGGTTGGCAATTGTGACGGCGGTTACTTTATCTTTGGAAACATCTTTGACATCCACAACAGCCGAGTCCCAGATAAATTTTATTTTGGGATCGGTCAGCGCCCGCTGTTGCATGATCCGCGAGGCACGCAGTTCATTGCGACGGTGAACAACCGTAACGTGGCTCGCAAACTTGGCGAGGAATGTTGCCTCTTCCATGGCCGTGTCGCCGCCACCCACCACCACAACATGCTGATCCTTGAAAAAGAAAGCATCGCAAGTGGCGCAGGCGGAAACTCCTTTTCCCCACAACTTTTTTTCATTTTCAAGTCCTAGCCATATGGCCGAAGCACCTGTCGAAACGATAACGGTTTCTCCTTCATAAAGTTTGTCCGCAATCCAAACCTTGAAGGGTCGATTGGAAAAATCAACTTTGCTGACATCGGCAGAAATCACCTCGGTCCCAAAACGCACCGCCTGTTCCTTCATCAATTGCATGAGTTCCGGACCTTGAATGCCCTTTGGAAACCCGGGATAATTTTCAACTTCGGAAGTAATGGTGAGTTGTCCGCCCGGTTGCAAACCTTCAATCATGAGCGGATTCAAATTCGCCCTTGCGGCATAAATTGCCGCCGTGCACCCCGCACAACCCGAACCTACAATGATAATTTTGTGTGACATAAGATTTTACTTTCTGTTTTTTTTCTTTTTCAACGCCAGCTTGAGAACCTCTAAATCAAGCTTATCCTGCGGCCGATTTGCAATCTTCTTTGTTCGAATCAGATCCTTGATGCCAAGAAGATAAAATTTTTCGCCGCCATAAGTGCCAACTGTTTTATTTTTCCATGCTTTTTGAAAATCAACACCTTCAATACCCATCAGGACATCAATACGATTGGGCTCCACGCCGATTTGATAGACAAGCTCGGAATTAGCAAAATCTTCCGGTGATGCATTCTGTACCGGAGCACCAAATTTTTTCAGAGCATTATAAACTTTTTGGGCATTTTCCGAATCGGCCTCAACCCAGAAACCGACATCTTTGGTATAACGAGGCTCCGTGTAATGCATAACAGCGTAAGCGCCAACCACCAAATATTTAACTTTCTCGCTGTTTAAAAGACGCAACAGATCTTTGAAGTCTGGGTTGACCGGCACGTTTACCTTTCCATTTTGGAAGATCGCAAACCATTTCCCATGCCGCGGCAAAGCGCCCTTCGGCACCGACCCTGCCCCAAAATTTGATATCAAATTCTCTTGTCGCTTTTTTCAAGGGAATCATTTGGACCATGAAAAACTTTTTATATTTATGCACAGCTAAAACATATCTCACCGCTTCAAAAATGGCAACAGGAGGGATGCCGTGTTCCCTAATCACCTCTTGTTGCATTTTTTGATAATTGCATTAACAAAGAGGCATGTCCTCTGTCCTCACCGCCCAAAAATTAACGAAATTTTTCAACGGATTTTGTGCCGTGAATGAAATTGATTTCGAAGTGGCATCAAGTCAATGCTTCGGTTTTCTGGGACCCAACGGCGCGGGCAAGACCACCACGATCAAAATGATTTACGGTGCGCTCACTCCCACTTCGGGAACCCTTACCCTCTTCGGCTCTCCCATTTACGAAAACCGCCGCGCCATCAAGCGCCGAATCGGAGTCGTTCAGCAAAAAGATATTTTAGAAGAATCGCTCTCCGCTTGGGATAATTTAAAAATTCATGGCAGACATTTTGGTTTCGATAAAAATTATATTCACAATCGTGGAGAATATTTGTTAAACCTCCTGCAACTTTCTGACCGCGCTGACGAACCCATTTTTCGCTACTCCGGGGGAATGAAGCGCCGTCTGAGCATCGCCAAAGCCCTTCTCAACGAACCCGAACTTTTACTTTTGGATGAACCCACCACCGGCCTGGACCCGCAAGCAAGGCTCTTGTTGTGGGAAACACTGCGCACAATTAAAGCAAGTGGCACATCGATTCTTCTCACCACTCATTACATGCACGAAGCAGAACTCCTGTGCGACGATCTGGTGATTCTGGATTACGGAAAAATCATCGAAACAGGGTCGCCTAAACATCTTATCCAAAAACACCAATGTCAAAATTTGGAAGAGGTTTTTTTGAAAATGACCGGAAGGGAGCTTCGCGATGAGTGAAGGACTCCTGTGGCAAAGCATCAAAAGCGTTTGGTTGCGCAACTCCACGATGTATTCCAAAACATGGAAGCTCAACATCCTCCCTAATTTTTTCGAGCCGGTCTTTTTTTTGATCGGGCTCGGTCTTGGCGTGGGTTTTTATATCCAACAAATCGGTGGCGTACCCTACCCCGTCTTTTTGGCACCGGGTCTTATTGCGATCGCCGCGATGAACGGCGCCAGTTTTGAAAGCACTTATAATGTTTATGTTCGGATGAATTACAACCGGACCTATGATGCCATCATCGCAACCCCCGTAAATGAACATGAAATTATTATTGGAGAACTTTTATGGTCGATTACAAGGGCCATGATTTATGGAGGGATTTTTTATTTGATCACTTTCCTCTTTGGAATCGTTCCATCCGTTTGGTCGCCCGGTATTTTGCTCGTTTTAATTCTGGTCGGTTATCTTTTTGCCACCATCGGCATGGCTTATGCCTTCACCATCCCCACCATCGATCTTTTCAGTGTCTACTTCACGCTTTTTCTGACCCCTCTTTATATTTTCAGCGATACTTTTTTTCCTCTTCAGGAAAGATTGGGTTCTTGGGCGTGGATCGCGGAGTTTAATCCTCTTTTTCACTGCGTTCGTCTCAACCGTGCCTTCGCCACGGGACATTTTTCTCCCATCCTCATTTGGGATGTGGTATATATTCTCGGCGTTGGATTTATTTTTCAAAGACTTGCGTTAAAACAGTTTAAGAAACGGATTCACCAACCAGCACGATGAAAAAAATTGCGTTAGTCCTTTCGGGGGGTGGAGCAAGAGGGGCTTATGAAGCCGGCATCATCTCCCATCTGCGCAAAGCCATCTGGCCTGACCAGCACGGTTTTTCCATCCACTCCGGCACTAGCGCCGGAGCCATCAACACCTGTTACATGGCAGCCACCGCCGATAATCCCAAAGCTCAGGGGCGAAATATCAAAACACTTTGGGAAAATTTGCGCTCTACCGATATTTATCGGGGCGATTTCGGCGCTTTGCTCCATCTGTTGGCGCGCTCAACCGCATTTACAACCTCCCATTTTTTGGGCCTCGTCCCCCTTTTCAAAAAATGGGGGAAAGAAATGGATCCGTTTCAGGGAATTCTTGATACCACCCCTTTCATTCCGTTTTTAAAGAAAGCCATCCCCTTCAGCAAAATTCCGCGAAACATTCACGAAGGCGTTTTGGATGCGGTCTCCATTGCCACGACCAACGTGGGAAACGGAAAACTTGAACTTTTCGTCGATAAAAAAGATGCGGTTGAATACACTGGTGCCTACCGGATAAAAACGGGACCTATTGATTGGCAACACGCCATGGCTTCGGCGGCCGTCCCCGTTATTTTTCCGCCTGTGCGAATCGGTCCTTACTTTTATGTGGATGGAAGCATTCGCCAAAACACACCGATGAGTCCCGCCGTGCAATTGGGTGCGGACAAAATTCTTATTGTCGGTGTCAAATATCGGGAGGCACTGGATAGCTCCGGCAGTTTCAGTCTCACCGAGCCAAACGCCTATCCCAGCTTCACACACTTGGCGGGCAAATTGTTGGACGCCCTTTTTTTGGATCATATCGATTACGATTTGGAGCAAATGACCCGGATCAACCGGGTTATTGAATGGAGCGAAAAACTCTACGGCCCGGATTTTTTGCATAACCTCAATGAGATGCTCAAAAAAGAGGCGATTCGCGGCGATATTGCAAACCGGGGTTTGAAAAAAATAGAGGCCTTTGCGTTCTTCCCCAGCGAAGACCTCGGAAAAATTGCTTGCGAACGGCTTATCAAACTCAGCAGAACCAAAAGCAACCTGACTCAAGTGGAACGTTTCTTTATGAAATTTTTGGAAGTGGATCCAACGGCCGATTTGGACTTGCTCAGCTATCTGATGTTCGAAAAAGAATTCATGTGCAACCTCATCGACATCGGCATCAAAGACTGCAAACAGCGCGAAACCGACCTCGCCCAATTTTTCTCCTGAATTTCAATGCTTATCCGAAAAGTGCCTGTTGTTGGGTGATAACAAGATGTCATCCTGAACGAAGTGAAGGATCTGCTTGATAACAAATGGATTCTTCGCTTCGCTCAGAATGACAATTTTTAAAGCAGGCATTTTCGGATAAGCATTGAAATCTACATTGACAGATATCTTCGGGTTTGTTTCAAGGGGGCATCTTTTTAAAAAAGGAGAACTTATGGCTCGCAAAAAAATAGCTTTGATTGGTGGTGGGAATATTGGTGGGGTCTTGGCGGAGCAAATTGCCGCGAAGGAATTGGGAGATGTGGTTTTGTTTGATGTAGTCGAAGGACTTCCTCAGGGAAAAACTCTCGACATTCTGGAAGGCCTTCCCGTTTTGAATTCTGATGCCCGACTTAAAGGCACCAACAATTATGATGACATCAAGGGAAGTGACGTCGTCATTATTACTGCAGGTCTTGCACGCAAACCCGGAATGTCTCGTGACGATCTTCTCAACAAAAATCTGGAAATCATGAAGAACGTTGCAACCAACGTCAAAGAAAAGGCACCGAATGCTTTTGTAATTGTTATTTCCAACCCACTCGATGCCATGGTTTATATTTTTCAGAAAATTTCCGGTTTCCCGCCGAGCCGTGTCTGCGGTATGGCCGGCGTGCTAGATTCAGCGCGCTTTCGCGCTTTTGTAGCCCTTGAACTTAATGTCAGCATCAAAGATGTTTTTGCGGTGGTACTTGGCGGACACGGCGATACCATGGTCCCTGTTCCTCGCTATTGCACCGTGGGTGGTATTCCGGTCACCGACCTGCTCCCTGCAGAAACAATCGCCAAAATTGTATCGCGGACTCAAAAAGCCGGCGGCGAAGTAGTTGAACTTTTGAAAACCGGTTCCGCGTTTGTATCTCCGGCCCTTTCGGCCATTTCCATGGCGGAATCGTATCTCAAAGATCAGAAGAGAGTTCTTCCGTGTGCCGCGTATCTCAATGGGGAATATGGATCAAAAGGTTACTACATCGGAGTTCCCGCGGTAATTGGTGAAAAAGGAATTGAAAAAATTCTGGAGCTCAAACTCAATGCAGATGAGAAGAAAATGTTTGAGACGAGCTTGCAAGCGGTGAAAAATCTGGTTGAGCAGATTCGTCTTTAGTAATGAAGTACAGCGGATTTTGCGGTTTTTCCAGATAGTGAACTTCATAATGAAGGTGAGGGCCCGTGGTCAAACCCGTTTGTCCCACGCGTCCGATTATTTCTCTTCTCTTCACAAAATCGCCTCTGTGAATGGAATTCGACTGCAAATGAGCATAAAGTGTGTTCCAGCCGTGTCCGTGATCTACAATAACATATTTTCCGTAATCTCTTTTGTAACCGGTCTCTTTGATTTTTCCCGATGCTGTCGCCACCACCCG
Source organism: Deltaproteobacteria bacterium (assembly GCA_016213065.1). Taxonomy (NCBI): domain Bacteria; kingdom Pseudomonadati; phylum Myxococcota; class Myxococcia; species Deltaproteobacteria bacterium. The sequence goes on along the minus strand of JACRBV010000109.1, from coordinate 2,089 downwards.
TGAAAAACGGGGCAACGCAATATCAATCCCCTTATGAAATATTTTTTTGTGTTTGATCGGATGCTGTCTTAAACCAAATTGTGACGAAAGTTTTCCCATAACCGGCCACCCTTTCGGAACAAAAGAAGCTTCGAGCTTCAAATCGGTCAGGGATGTGACGAAAACAAAGCAGGTCCAGCTCACCAAAACAAAAACAGCGTATTGGAATCGCATACCGGAGACTTATGCAAATGCCGGACCATTCCAGTAAGTGTCGGACACTTATTGATTCCTGCGTGAATAAATTCGCCCCCTCACCCTTCCCTCTCCCTCGAGGGGAGAGGGTGACCATGAGTGTAAAAAAATGTACACAGTGTTGCACAATGTGCACAAATAAACTTGATTGACCTTCGCGTTGTGGAAATTTAAGTTCGTGGCATGACACAGCTCATTTTTTCCAAATCGGGTCAGACGGTTTTTAAACGGACCATGGAAAAAAATGAAATCACAATCGGCCGCGATGCCGATTGCGACATCCAACTGGCAGATAACGATATTTCAAGAAAGCATTGTCTCTTGTATAAAGACAAAGAAACAATCGTCGTCAAAGACACAAGCAGGAATGGCACATGGGTCAATAAAAAGCGGATCACGCAATGTCATTTGCGCGCGCATGATGAAATCCAGATCGGCGTTTGGACCATTCAACCTTTTATTGATTTTCAAATCATTCCCGAAGAAACATTTATTCACGAAAGAAAAACAGGCCCACAAAAAAATCAACTGGGCGATATGCTTGGAAATTCCAAAGCAATGCAAACCGTTTTCGATCTAATCCGCAAAGCCGCTCCAACCGAAATCACTGTTTGCCTTGTTGGCGAATCAGGAACCGGCAAAGAACTTGCGGCTCAATCGATTCACAATTTAAGTCCACGCCATGGAAAACCTTTTGTTGCCGTTAATTGCGGCGCCATTCCGGAAAATCTGATTGAAAGCATTTTATTCGGACATGAAAAAGGTTCTTTCAGCGGTGCCACCGAAAAACATGCGGGCGTTTTTGAAGAGGCCGATGGCGGGACACTTTTTCTCGATGAAATCGGGGAGATGCCGATTGATTTGCAAACACGTCTCTTGCGCGTACTGGAAACAAGAACCGTCCGTAGAGTCGGCGGCAAACAAGATTACCCGGTGGATATTCGCCTCATTGCCGCCACTAACAGGGATTTGCAAAAACTCATCACACAGGAAAAATTTCGCCAAGACCTTTTCTATCGACTTTATGTTTTTCCCATTCACTTGGCGCCTCTGAGAGAAAAAAGCGAGGATATTTTATTGCTCGCCAATCATTTTCTAAATCTTTTCTCGCTTGAAAACGGCGGAAAGAAACTTTCCGAAGAAGCGGCTACGAAATTAAAAAACCACGAGTGGAGAGGAAACATCCGAGAGTTGAAAAATATCATTCAGCGAAGTCTTCTATTATCGCAATCAGACACCATTGAAGCCGAAGAAATAGAATTGGCCCCTCTGACCTCCATCAAAATGGAAGTGGGAGAATTGGAATTGGGGGCGCAGGAAAAATTATCGATTCTGGAAGTATTAAAGAAGACAAACGGTAATCAGGCTAAAACGGCTCGTCATTTGGGAATCGCAAGGACAACCCTCGCATCAAAACTAAGACGCTATCACATCAAACCTTCGAAGTAGTATTATCAGCGAGCTTTGCTCGCGTGAGGGGGTGGCTCCAACGGCTTTGCCGTTGGAGGGGGCTTTGCCTGCCCCTATAATTGATGGCGCAAATATTCCTGAGCGCTTTTGAAAGCAAGAGATTGGATTTGATTGGGGGCGGTATGCCATACTTCCTGCACACTATCGGGCGACGTAACCGGCAATAATGGAATAGGCCAGCCCTTCCCCGCGCTGGATGGAATAGGAAACCCCATTTGGGCGCGCCTCATGGCGTTAAATCCCCGAAAAATCGCTTGAACAACCCAGTCTTCTCTTCGTTGCTGATAAAGTCGGACATCCGCAAAATTGATAATATTGATCGTCGCCAAATCCAAAATCTGCCACTGAACAAGTCCCTTCTCATCGACCCTGTTTGGAATGCCTG
>JACRBV010000108.1 GCA_016213065.1 Deltaproteobacteria bacterium | reverse complement strand
TGGAACAGTTATCCGCTGGGATATTTTCATATCACCCATCCCGTTCACATTTTTCTGAGCGCCATCGTCACGACGGCCATGTTTTGGAAATATGAAAAACAGTTCTGGAAGGCCATTGTCATTGCCCTGTTGGGGGTTATTCCCATTTGCAGTTTGAGTGATGTGATTCTTCCTTATCTGGGCGGTATTTTGCTGAAGACCCCGGTTGTATTTCATCTCTGTCTTGTGGAAGAACCGTGGCTTGTTTTTCCAGCCTGTTTTTTGGGGATTTTTTCGGGCATGATTTTTTTGAAGCATGTCGAAAAATTAACGGAGTTAGGTCATTTGTCCCATATCTTGATCAGTTCTCTGGCATCTTTGCTGTATCTCATTTCATTTGACATCACTTTGTGGAGTGGTTCCCTTTCGATTGTCTTTGCGATCACACTTCTTGCCGTCTGGCTTCCATGTTGCTTAAGCGACATTGTTTTCCCACTCGTATTTGTAAAAGGCTCACACCCACACATCCCCTGCTGTAACCACCATCCCCACGATTATTAAATTGTCCCATGGTGTGCAGGCGCGCATGTGGGACGGGGCCTGTTCCGTAGGCTTGCACGCCCTCCCGAAAGATCGGGCTGACAAACCTCCGGAACACCCGTCCCCTCGCGGATACTACAGTAAATTAACTTTTAGTATGTCATCCCCGCGAAGCTTGTCCCTGCAGGCAGTAGGCAGGGAGCGGGGATCCAGCAGTGCTTATAATTACTGGATCCTTGCCTTTGCAGGGATGACAAAAAGAAAACGAACATTTTATTTAATCTTGTGACAAAAAGGAATTGAAGGAAGAAGGGAGTAGGTTGTAGGAAAAACCGGCCCAATGACCGTTGCCACTGGGTGGCTTGTCGAAAAGTGGTGCGCAGGATTCGTCCCATTCACGGCTGTTCTGTCCCACCCATGCGCCTTGTGGATTTTTGCAAAAATATTTTTTGTCCACCGTCAAATAAATATAACTGTTCAATCCAAAAATAGCTTGAGCGTTGTGTTGTTCGATTTGGTCCAAAGTCAAATTTGCGGGGCCTTCCACAACGGAAGTCGATATTTTCATCGACCCTCGTTGAAGATCCTGAAAAAATTCGGCGTAGCCTCTCTTTTCTCCCGGATTCGGTATTTTGTTATTAAACTGGGCAAGTCCCCTGTAGAAATGATTGGGGGCTTCATTGATTTCTTCCGCGTCAATTTTAAAAGAATGATTGCGCAATGTGGATGCTTCCGGTCCCGGTAAAATTCCTGTCTTAGTTGAATCCCAATCAACTTCCGCAATGCGGTGCCAATTTTTGTTCACGTCTTGTTCCCAAATAACGGCCGTGTGGTCGTACCATTTTTTCTCTGTTCCATAAGGAATGTGTGCCCAATCAACCACAACTTTTTTTTCTCCATCATTTAAAAAACTTTTTTCAAAGGGATAAATGATTGTGCTGTTGACAACAGCTTGCTGATAGTCTTGAAGAGAAATCGAAATCAGTTTGTCGAGTTTTTGATAGGTCTCTTGAAGTTGAAAAATCTCGTTGAGCCATTTCTCTTCCAGATTCCTACCGGCGGCAAATCCTTCTGAGGCTAGGGACAACAGTAGAATCAAAAGCCAGCTCACTTTTGAATTATAGCAAGATGGGTATAAAAATATAAATGGGTGTAATAATACTTTTGTTGGGCGTAATAATATTTTAAAGAAACCCCTGAAAATACCGCTAATTACAAGGAGATTTTTTTATGACGACAATCAAATGCGTGCGTTGTGGTCTCAATTCGGCTCCACCTGATTTTGTGCCCTATAGCGGTCCGCTCAAAGAAGCGATCGTAACGCAGGTTTGCCACCAATGTTGGGAAGAGTGGAAGAGAATGAGTGTCATGGTGGTCAATGAATATCGTCTGACTCCGTTTTTGCCACAGCACAGAGAAATCATCGAACAACACATGAAAGAATTTCTAAAGTTACAACTTTAAATCCATCCGTTTGGATTTTTAACAAGCGTTTAAAAAGAATACCCGCCTGAGAAGGTGTATGTCTGTGAGGTTTCGCCGTTGTTCCTGCTTTCATAGCGGGCATCGAAATGTGCGGAATAACTAGCGATGAATCTTAGATCAATTCCGCCTCCGCCAATGTTTGATTTGAAATTAACAAAGGGAGTGGGAAATCGCCCCGCTTCAAAGACATTGTTGGCGCGCAAATAATAACCATTCAGTTCAAGCCATTCGAGTGGTGTGAAATAAATTTCCGCGAAACAGCCGTTGAGATTACGACGTGTTCCTCCAAACGTGACGGATTGAAATTGGTATCCCCCGCCGATTTTAACAATTCCAGAAGGTTCCAAATAAAGAGCCGGCCTGACAGTCTGGATATTGGCTTGTCGGTAATCTTCAAAAAGATAATGGACTTCCGGTGTTAATATCCAGAAAGTTTGCGCCAAACCCGCGCCATAACTTTGACGCGGAAAAATGGCAGTCTCCGGAGCAAAACTTAAATTGGCATTCACGCGCGTATTTTCAAAAAGATAATATTGTCCAAAAAGTTCCGTGTTGAATCCATTTTGAGTAAATTTGTTGACGTAACTGCTGTTGAGACCAAAAGAGTAACTTCGCTCTTTGCTGATGGTCATTTTCTGATATTCGCCCTGCATTTCTGCGGCGTAATTGAAACTGCCGAGGATATATCCACCCAATACTTCAATGTTTGATTTTTTGTCGATCTGGGGAGAGACCGCGGCCACTTCTTCATTGGAGGGCTCAATTTTTTCGGCACGTTTAAAAAACTCCCGAGCCTTGCGCTCTTTTCCTCCTGCCAGATAAGCCTTGCCGGTTCCCACTAATGCGTCCACATTCTTCGGGTCTTCCTCCAGAATTTTAGAATATTGGGAGATGGCTCCGTCATAATCTCCCTGCCAGTAGAGCACTTGGGCCAATCCTGAAAGAGCGCTGATATCATTGGAATTTTCACCTAAAATCTCTTCATAGGTGGATTGCGCGCCTTCGTAATTTCCCTCCTGAATTTTATCTTCCGCCTCCTGAAAAAGAGGATTTTTTCCTTTAGCTAACAGAGGGGAAGCGATAAGAAGATTTACAACAAGGAAAAACCAAAAAAGACGTGGAAAAGACATAACTTTTTTAACCATATCTTTTTGAAAAGAGGAAGCAACTTTTTCTGACTTGAACCGATAACGTTAGGGAACTATCGGAGAAATACATTTTCTTGTCATCCCTGCGAAGGCAGGGATCCAGAAATTATCACGACGACTGGATTCCCGCTCCCTGCCTACTGCCTGCAGGGACAAGCTTCGCGGGAATGATAGTTTAGATCGTTTTTACATATTATGAGTTTTGTACCTGCGATAAATACAGAAGCAATTACACTGGACATTGTCTCAGCCGAAGCCGCTTTTGCCGATGGGGATATGGGTACGCTCTGGGCCAATCTCGCCCATTTGCAAACTTTGGTTGCTCCTCTGGATGGGATATTCACGGAAGGAAGAAATGGCGAAGCAAGTCCCGCCGTTCTTTTGCAACGCCTCTTGAGTGGGCAGGGTACTATTTCTGCAGACGATTTCAGACAAAGCATGCAGGCTCTCCGTGCGGCTTTGGAAAGAGCAAGGGCTATTCCACCATTTCCCGGCGCTGTCCGTTTTGGTCCGGTACCCAAAGATCTTTTCGCCCATCCTGTAAATTCTTCCTCCTATCTTGTTCAAGTTTCTTCGCCTCCAAAATCTTATGTTCCAAGAGATTACCAATTAGACATAGCTCGTGAAGCGACAAAACATTTTGCAAAAGAACATCGTGGTATTTACCGTCTCGATACCGGTCTCGGAAAAACTCCGGAATACGGATTTATTATTCGGCAACTTCGCGAAGTCCTCCCCCACGAATACAAAGATGCTCTGATTGTTATGGGATCTCATCAACATGAACCGGCCTATAAATTGGCGCAGACAATGCAATACATGTTTCCCAATGAACAGGTCGCCTTTTTGAAAGGGGGAGTCAAAGCCGAGGATCTGCGCGGTTGCACTTTTGTTGTGGGCACCTATCAGGAATTGACGCAAGCGGGAACCGTGGATGTGCTGAAATCATGGGCTGGCAACAAACGCATTCTTTTTGTTCTCGATGAAGCGGATTTGGTTGTTTTTAAAGGGCAGACGGAAGAGGGTGACAGAACCGCCAGTTGGTTTAGACCTCTTATCGATTTTGGTCTCTTCAATAAAAAGGGTGAATATGATGCCCGCACAAAACACCGAATGCTGGGAGCCTCGGCAACGTTGGATCGTCCGGATGAAATTCCCCTCTCCACTGTTTGGGGTCCGGGAAATGTTTTCTATCACGTACCCATGACCGATGGAATTCGAAGCGGCAATTTGGTTCCTCTTGTGGGGAAAGTGCTTGAGATGGAAGTTCCTCCAGATCAAAAACTTCTTTTTTCGGAGTTTATTCGTGTAGATCGCGCCGGTCATGTTGTGGTTGATGAATCCAAAGTGCAAGCCGCCGCCGGCAGTGATTATTCAGTCAAAACCGCAGTGCGTGCCGTTGTGGATCATATGGTTATGGGAATCGGTCCCATAGGCGCAAGGGGAAAAGCCGTGCGTCGTGGCATTGGTTTTGCTGAAAATACAACCGCTCTTGAAAAACTTATGCGCTGGCAACAAGACCTCTTCGAACTCATCGAAATTATTTTTCGGATTTATCAGGGACTCAATACACGTCATCCGATGCGTGCAGAAACAATTGTCGAGATTCTTGGCGGACGTGAAAAATTGGATCTCTTTAGAAAAGAATTGAAACATTTTCTCTATAGTAGAGAATGGCAAGAGGTCCAGCCACTCTTTGAAAAAGCAAAAAGAAGTTTGCTTGCGGGAAATAAAAATGATGTTCAAGTTTTATTTGGCAGGCTTTATACCCTTTTGCATGGTGAGGCGCGCCAAATCAAGGGACGCCCTCTTGTAGCAACCGCCACATGGGATAAAATGGATCAGGACAAAACGGGTGCAACGATTCCGGAAGGGTCTCCCCATTCCAGATATCGCAACCATTTTGGAAGTCGTGCCGTCACCATGGCCGCTCATAACAATGGAGAAATCGACATGCTCTGGAGCATTGGAATGCTGGAGCGTGGTTATGATGATCCAATGTCCAGTCTTATTGTGGATGTTGCTCGGACCAAATCCAGACGGTTGTTAGTGCAACGAGCCGGTCGCATTGCGCGTCCCCCTGACGGAAAAAATCCAAAGGATCACAGTTTAAAACCGGAAGCGGTGTATGTTACCGTAACCCCAAATCTTGAAGCGCACCGCATTGATCTCTCTGTGCAGGATTTGGCCCGTGTTTACGGAACCGAAATGGATCCGGAACTTGGTGTCCTTCGTTTGCATCCCAATACCATTGGCGGTTTGAGATGGAAAACACCGGATCCCGTTCAACTTGATCTTGGAGGAACAAGAAAAGTGCATGTGGTCCTTGTTGGAGAACGCACCATAAAAGAAGTTATTTCTTTTTTACAAAAACGTTATGGTCCCGACTACGATCCCGAAATTTTAGCATACGAAGCGGGCCGTTCTGTAAATGAGGTCGATAATTTCCTAAAAGGAATTCGCTTCCCCAGTGAAGCACAGTTGAAAAATTATTTGCAGAGATGGGGTGCCACTGCCGAAACAATAGTCCGGATCATGGCCACTTATTATTCAGACAGAGCAGAAATGAAAACTATTTACGGTAGCGCTTGGAGACAAGTCCCATGAGCGTCGCTATTGCTGTCACACCGAATGTTTATATCCCCACGCTTCTCGATACTTTGGCAAACGTCAGCCTTGCAGGAGATCCATTAGCAATTGCGGAAGTCTTGACGGACCTTTCGGGTCCCGTTGCTTCTTTGGGTGGAGAATCATTGTCGGCGTCCTTGGCGAAATTTTCAAGAGCCCTGCGAGATGGTAGTTATGTGCCCAGTCAATGGCATCGCTCCGATTTTTACACACAATTTTTGGCAACGATGAGACAAGCTGTTTTGGATGGACGCCTCATTGAAGAGTCAACATCCCACGCCCAACGTTTTGCAACACAATTGTTCTTTCGCCCAAGAGTGGGTCCCTCTCCGGAAATTCATTGGGATGAGTTTGGTTCTTCAAGATTTCTGGCGCCTCTTCCTCCCCGTTCGGAAATAAACATCATGGGACTTAAGCTTTGTTACTTTGCAAATTATGTCGCCGGACAGGCGGGTCACGGAGAACGTGCCATTGAGATGGAATCTTTTTTTGAAATAGGCAGTGGTGTTCGTCAGCGTCTTCAGTCGGGTGCATTTATTCCAAGCGCGATCGGTCTCTTTCCAACCAGAGAAGCAAGACAGTTGATAGATAAAGCACAAGCATTGGAACCTCGTTATGGCGATTTGATGCGGGAACTTTTAAGACTGTCTTTTTTTGAGGCACAAGGTTGGTCTGCTACAATCCCATTGCCAGATGCCGTCTGGAACGATTCTTTTCTCTATGAACTCCGCAATTATGTTGCAGAGGAATTGATGGCCTCCGAAGAACGCGCCACCGCGGTGTTAGAAGATAAAGCCTTGATCCGTGTGGTACGTGGCGAAAACAAGGTGGCAGATGTGAGATGGCACGCGGGAAAAACAAGACGAGAAGTTTATGATGCATGGTTGCAAAAAATGTCGCGCGGAGACGAAGCCCTTTTAGAAAGTCGAAGAAGTTTTCTCGGAGAAGGAATTTTGAGGGCCATCGGCTGGACGGCTCCGCGTAATGGCGTCCCCGCGGAACAGAGACTCCAATGGACACTCCGCGACTGGATAGCCCGCCATCATTATGGCGCCCTCCCCGCACAAGGACTTCCCTTCCCAACCGATGTCATCTTGCGTTTTGCCATGGCAACATCGCCAAAACGTCCCGCACACAAGTTCTCCGCAGGGCTTTTGGAAATGGTGGGTGGAACCCAACCAGCCCCCGTCGCACCCTAAAGACTTGAAACAGCCTGAACAAAATCTTTGGCTTCTTCAATCAACTCCCGAACACGCGTCTCCGTGATTTCGGGGATGGCATCGTAGTCGGCATTTTGGCGGGCCTGAAAAAGTTCTTCCAAAATTTCGCTGTATTTTTTGGAAAGATTGCCTGTTTTGATGAAATGACGCCGAAATTCAATTTCCAACTGTTTATGTTTTTGAACTTTTATATCTTTGGTCAGCAGGGCCGCGGTTACCGCGTAAAAAGCGGCATAATAAGCTCTTGAAATTGCCGCGAGATAGAAATGAGAGGAAAACATTTCTTCTGCCGCTTTTATGTCGTCATTCGCTCTTTCTTTGTAGGAAAGAATAATCTCTATGTGGGCCATAATAAAATTCCTTCCTTTTTTATTTCTTCAAACAAAGGTGTTTGCAACGCTTGTTGCTTTTGCCAGTGTGCTTCTGACATGCGCAATACACTCAGAAGTAATGTGTAATCATTAGCGGCCATTGCTTTGTCACTTAGAGAAGCAACCCAGTGTTCTGTTTTGGAATCAAGTATTTTAACAACAAGAAGCAAATCAACATCCGAGTCGGCATGAGGGGTGCCTCGGGCATAGGATCCAAACAGAATAATTTTAACCACATTTTTGATTTGCCCGATGGGCTCTTTTTTTAAAAGGGTAACGAAGTTTTCAGCCACTTTCGGGATGGTGTGCGTTGGAAGTGGATCAAAAGAGGCCAGATTTCCCTCCTTTTTCATATAAAGATCGAGATGGTCTTGGGGAATTCGATACGCCTTTCCCACCTTAAAATGAGGAATTTTATTCTGGCTTAGAAGCTTATAAATGGTCATTTTGGAAACCTTCCAAAGCTTTGCCAATTCTTCTGGGGTGTATAGAGTGTTCATTTAGTCTATTTTAGATATATTACGTATAAGGCAGTATAAAGAAGAAAATGAAAATTTCAAGCAACTTTTCTCAAAAACAAAGTAGCCACTTCCATAAAGGGATGAGCTGGATTTTGGTGTTTTTAATTGTTTCGTCGCCTTCGGTATCCCATGTGATGACGGTGGAATCTTGGCATTCCAATTTTGCCTGTGCCTTTACAAGTGATTTGATCTCACGTTCTTTTGTTTCAAGGGATTCTATTGAATAACAGACTTGGATCATTTTTTTTATCTTGAGGCCATCCTTGATGACAAAATCAACTTCACAATGACCGTCTGTGTAGTAATAAACCTCCATCCCGCGCCTTTTGAGTTCCAAAAAAACGATATTTTCCATCAATCTTCCGATGTTCAATGAAATTTTCGGGACGATGGCATTGATAAGGCCGGTGTCTATGGCATAGATCTTTTTAGGTTTTCGGATTTGCTCTTTCAGTTTGAAAGAAAATGCGTTGACCCCAAATAAAAGATAGGATTCTTCAAGAAATTCAAAATAATTTTTGATGGTGTGGACACTTTTGACTTCAAAAATGTTTTTGATCTTGTGATAGGCGGCCCGCGACGCAAAATTGGAAAGAAGATACAAAGCCATCTCTTTCAGGTCGCGCCCGTACTTGATGTTGTAGCGCATGACAATATCTTTGGTAATGATTTTGTCGAAGAGTTCCCTGAGATAATTTTCCTTGAGATCCATTTTTTGAACTTCCGGAAAACCACCTTCTTGAATGTATCTCTCCAGCATCATTTTGAATTCGGCTCGCTTATCTGTTTTGAAGAAATCATCTTCGCTGGCGGAGACGCCATTTTGCAGAAGAAATTCCCTGAAGGAAAAAGGGAAAAGTTCAAGGCTCAAATGTCTGCCCGTCAGATGGGTTGCCAGTTCTTTGCTCAACAGATGCGAATTGCTTCCCGTGATAATGACATTATAATCGTTTCGAAGGAGCCTGTTTACAAACAATTCCCACCCCGAAGTGTTCTGGATTTCATCCAGCAGGAGATGATTGAAATCCGGCGTTATCTCCTTTGCCGTCTCAAGAAAATCGTTGAGATCTTCCGCGTGGACAGCGGCCAATCGTTCATCGTCAAAGTTGATGTACGCATAGGAACAATTTTTTAGCATTTGATGGGCGAGGACGGATTTTCCGCACCTCCGGATTCCGGTGATGACCTTTGCCATTTTTTGGGTGAGCATTCTTGTTGCGTCCGGCAGTTTTTCGCGCTCAATGATCGGCTGATCGAAGATTCTGCTGATTTCTGCTCTTTGATCTACAAGCACCTGTTTTATAATGGCTTTATTCATCTTGTTAAGTCAATTGCACATAAATTCAATCTTTTGTGCAGTTCACTGAACAAAAATCGCAAATTTTAATGAAAAAATCAAGCAACTTTTCCTGTTTTCTGCCGATAAGTATATTAGGGGACGTTTGAATACTTTGGGGAGAAGACTATGGTAGACGGCGGCAATAATGATCCACTGGTTCCAAGAGGTCCTAGAACTTTTAATCTCACATTTGTAAAACCAGAAAGACAAGACACTTTAGATGGTGGCTTTCCTGATGCCGGTACAGCTACTGATGCTGATGGCGGTGTCCCTGATAATACCCACACAGGCAATATCGTCGTTCCGGGGGCGGGCGTTGAATTGGGAACCGATGGAGGTTCTCCTGTTGATGCGGTAACCCCTAAACGAACCTTCGACGATGGTCCTGTAGAAGCGAATGTATCTTTTTATAAAGACCCACAAGATCCAAGCAAACCATTTAGTCCCTTTTACAAATCGGTTGATGCCCTTCCTGTGTGTGAAACAAGTGGAATTGATGCCTATTTCAACGAAAATATTTTTGAAGACTTGGCCCGGATTTGGGAAGCCCCAAGGGGTGCAACCAACGACGGAAAAACCCACACTCTTTTTCGCCCTCCCTCAGAACCAAAGTTTGATGATTGGTTGACCAATCTAAGCGATGCAATGCTTCTCCCCATGCAGGGAAGATACGGAAATTTTACGTTGCAAACAGAGGAAGATATGGGAGTGTTAGGTAAACGTAAGATGTCCTTGCGCTATCCTCTTTGCCGCTCCGCTACCCGAGACCCTGACGACAATTTTTTTCGTGTTTGGTCGTACAAAAATAATTCTTTATTTCATCCTCTTCCCTCGAACCAAAAAATGGCACCGATTGAAGGAGAACTAACCCTTTACCAGATAATGGAGATTATTGTGGAGGGCAAACCAACGCCAAGTCAGTACGGTATTGAAGAGGGAAAATTATTTATTTCAGGAAATCTTCCAACAGTTGATGCCATGATTCGAAGAATCGAAAAATCGAATTTGTCGGATCAGGAGAAAAAAAATCTTAGTGAAGCGGTGAATGAAGCGGTGAAGATGGAACGGGCGGCTTTAGCAAGAATAGAAGGCAGGGAAGATTTGGATAACCGAAGAACCAATGAACAACGTATTTTTCAACTCTTTTTTGTCATCTATCTCCTTTATTCTATCAAACTACAGAGACAAACCAACGCCCGCCTTACCGCTCTCGACAAGAAAATCGATCCCAAATCTTTTTTAAAAGATATCACGGAAGAGGCCAAAAAACCGGATTATTCAAGACTGATTGGAAATAGAGAGGTTCAGGAAAACATGCTCGATATATCCGGGCAAATGGATCAACCCCATATTTTTGTTGCCGGAACAGAAGATGTTGCCGGAACAGGGGATTCCGCCGGATCGGGAAAGTCGGAAAATATCAAAGCACATCTTCATATGCGCGCCGCTGAAGGCTATGAAGTTTTTGAAATGAGCGGTTCCAGTTTGGGGTCTGCGACCGCCAAATATGTGGGAAAAGCGGAAGAGGGCGTTGAAGCCATGTTTAGACATATCAACGAGGCTACTCGCTCGGGCAAACGCATTATTATTTGGGTGCGAGAGGCTCATGTGTTGAAAGGTCTTGGAACAGCAGAGGGCCATCCAACCGATGTTGTGCAGTTGATGCTCGACAAACTGGAAAGACTCAATGAGGGAAGTTATGTTATTTTCGACACCAACAAACCCCGCGGCGTGGATGGAAAAGGGGGATTGTTGGATGACGAAGCTTTCTTGAGACGTGTTTCTGTTGCGCTTGTTTCTTCCCCAAATATCGAGGATGCTGTTTGCATCATGGAACCCAATGTTACAAGATATGTTGGCAAAACCATGACAATTTCCAAACCGGAAATTCGTACCCTTGTAATGCTTTCTCCTCTTACCAATGGTGGCGCTCTCCCCTCAAGAGGCTTCAAACTTTTGGATCGTATTACGAATCATTTACGTCGCAAAAATTTCACGGGGGCCATTACGGAAAAAATAATTATCGAGAGAGTTGCGGCCATAGCTCAAATAGATGTGGTAATGGTGCGCTCCTTTTTGGAATTTGCCCGCATTGCCGTTGAAGAAGGTGGTTTGACACCGGAGCAGGTCAAGACAATGTTAAGTGGTCTGAGAAAAAATGGATATTTCATCAAAGATGGCAAAATGCTGACGGCAGAGGAAGTGCGCGAGATGATACAAAAATATGGTCAAGCACACGGCACTTCTGGTTCCAAGAAACAGCCGAAAACTCCCCCCACCGCTCCTCCAAGCGCTGGTGCACCTCCAGCAGATGGTGCTCCTCCCGCCGACGGTGCCTCCGGTGGAAATGAAAAAGCGGCATCTGGTGAAGGCGAAGACTTAAAACCGACGCAACCGAAACCAGAAGGAGTGCAGAAAATTATTGTCGAACCAAAAGTTCCGACTTTGTTGGAAATGGTGACGGAGTCACTTAAACTTCCTCTTTTCTTTGGTGGCTTGCGCTATGCAACACACAAACATTGGATTCCGGAATGGATGGAACCCACAGCGGCAGTGGGAGTGGGAGCCGTTGCCGTCTGGGCAGATCGCTATGCCCTCGTTGATCTGGGCATGATGGCCGCTCCTTTTGAATTATCAAAAAACGTAACAACGGTTGTGATGAGTGGTATGGGACTTCCCGCGGGAAGTGCTGAAAACGATACCGCCAGCATTCTGGGTGGTTTTGCCGGCACGGCGGCCATTGTGCGAGCCACGGGCGGAGCAAAAGTCTGGCGTGAAGCGGGCTTGGCCGTTGTCAGAAGAGGGTTGCGCGAAACAGTAAATGTTGGTTTGCGAAGCGTCATTCAGGATTTAAATCAGTTGGCTCAAAGTGGACGCCAAGCATTACAGACAGCGGGAAACAGACTTGCATCTGACGCAGGTTATTTGAAAATAACTCCCTTTATCGCGGCAGGCGCGGCTGTCAAAGGCGGCGTAACAGCGGCCGGAGGCATTTTGGTCGGAGGTGAAATTACCGCAGTCGGTGTTGCAACGCTTGGGGGCGCCGTTGCGTTGGCAGGAGCGGTTGGAGCAGGAGCGGGTTTCGGTGTTAATGCGCTCTATGAAAAAGCCGCCGGAAAAAGTCTTGGCTCAACCTTGGCCGATATTTCCATTGGTGATAATCAAGAAACTCTGGGTGACTGGTGGTACGCCCATGTTACGAAATGAAATTTTCGGATGAAAGAATTGACCGAAAAAACAGCTCATGTTAGCATGACCGTATGAAGTTGCGTATTTTGATTCATCAAGATGAAGATGAAGTTTTCATAGTGGAATGCCCTTCTCTTCCCGGATGTATTTCTCAAGGAAAAACCCGTCAGGAAGCTATTACCAACATTAAAGAAGCCATAGAGGGATATATCGAAAGCCTGCGAAAGCATAATGATCCCATTCCTCCTGCCATTGATGAAGATGTGGTTGATATCGCCGTATGAGTAAACTTCCCGTGGTTTCAGGCCAAGAAGTTGTAAAAACTTTTCTAAAAATCGGTTATATTTTTGATCATCAAAAAGGAAGCCACATTATTTTAAGAAACACCCACCCTCCTTTTCGAAGGCTTACTGTTCCAAACCACAAAACAATTGCAAGGGGTACCTTCGCTCCCTTATTAGAGAAGCGGGCTTAACTGTAGCCCAGTTTGCCGGATTGCTTTATAAATAGACTTTAAACTTTTCCCATAACCTTTAAAAAATAGTAAGCAACTTTTCTGAGCGGCGGCCGATAATGATTCTGTGAAAAGAGTTTTTTATTTCTTGGGAATTTTCTGGATGTTGGGTCTAACGCAGGTCTCTTTTGCTGAATCCAATCTCGACAATTCATTAACCGCCGTTGTTGCCCGCCAAACGCTTCGTCAGGTTTTGTCGGACATTGCGCAAGATATCGGCAAAATCAAACACACCTACTTTCAACTGGAAGATTGGAGCGAGGCAAAAATTTCCTCCAACCGCATTCAATATCAATATGCCCATTGCAATCTTTTAATTTACACAAATGCCACAGGAGTCAAAGTTGGTGTTTATCTGAAACTCAAGGCAGACGGAGCAAAAGCCGAAGAATTCAAAGACGCAGTCCAATCAATCGTTGCAAGACGATTTCAGAAAATCAGAAATTTAAATTCCAGTTTAGTGTCCCGTGAATAACTTGTCATCCCTGCGGAGGCAGGGGCGGGAATGACACTTCCAACCACTCCCATAAATTGACAATTTTATGTGTTTATGTGACTGGTGAAAAAGTTGTGTGAAGGGATTTTGGGGTTTCGCACAGGCAATTTTAACAAACGGGATATAAAGCCAAAATTGCCGAGCGATAAGCGGGCCCGACGGGTCGACCCGTCGGGAACCGCGGCCCCAAAATCCCTTCACACAACTTTTTCACCAGTTCCTTTATGAATTTGTACTCGCGACACATGGATCCCCTTTTACAAAAAGCTTTGGAAGTGCGTAAGCACGCCTATTCTCCCTATTCCAAATTTTCCGTGGGAGCCGCTTTGGAAGCCTTCGATGGCACCATTTACACAGGCTGTAATGTTGAGAATGGATTTTGGTTGGCTATCTGTGCCGAGAGAACAGCGTTGGTGAAAGCCATTTCCGAAGGCGCAAAAAAATTCAAACGGATTGCAATCGTCGCTGACACACCCGGACCGGTTTCTCCCTGTGGTGTTTGTCGCCAAATGCTTGCCGAGTTTGCCCCAGACTTGGAATTTCTTTTAGCAAACACAAAAGGTCAAACCGAAAAAGTCACACTCTCCCAACTTCTTCCAAAAGCATTCACGTTTAGCGCCAAATAATGGGCAATGTCATCGCCCGGATATTGCAGACCCACCTTTTGCGTTTTTTGCGGGTGAGTCAATGCGTATTGACGGCGTAATGCCTCATTTTGAATCCATTCCGGATGTGCGAATGCAATTCCTTGCGCACCCCTGATTGTGAAGGAATTCATCCCGATCACTTTTCCATCCATGTTGACCAACGGTCCGCCGCTGTTTCCCTGATTAATGGCGGCATCGGTTTGAATTTCCGTGTCTCCATTTTCAGTGCGAACGGCGCTGACAATTCCTTTGGTCACCGTGTGTGAAAATCCAAACGGTTCTCCGAACGCCAACACCGTATCTCCTTGTTCCACTTCCTCCGGATTTGCCAGTTGCACCGTTTTGATGGGTGTTCCCCCCGTATTCACCTCCAGCAAAGCGGAGTCGCTTGCTTCATCCATCACCAATACCGTTGCGACTAAAGTGCGACCGTCGAAAGTTTGCACACGAATCTGGGAAGCGTCATTGGCAACATGACGATTTGTTTTTATCAGTGTGGTCCACGGTTTTTTAACATAACCCGCCAGATGCAGATCCGCCGCATTAACGGCATAACCAGACCCCAACCACTCTTCCGGTTTACCCTGTGCATCCTTACCATTTCCCACCACAAAAACATTTACAACAGAGGGTGTGATTTCACGGATGACCTCTTTGGTGCGCGTTTCTTCCAACGGTCTTAAAGTTACAGATGGACCGACAACCCGAATTTTGATCGGAAATCCGTCGCATTCCAAATCGTAGTGCTGTTCTTCTGAGAGACAGATATTGGATGCACGCCGTGTGAGCGAATCGGCGTTCAGAGCAAATGTGGGAGGAAGCGCTTCGTCATGGACAAATCCTCCTTCCCCGTTTGCAATGCGAGGTGGCGCGGCTATACCTGACCCGGAAGGGGCGATGTCACGGAAGGTGGCTAACCGAATGGCTAAATTTCCCATAAGGACCTCCTTTGTTGTGGATTTTTTTGGACGTGGGAATTGTCCTGCTCTCTAACGCAACTTGTCAATCAAAATTTTTGTAAAATTTTTATCAATACAACAAATAAGGACTGCGTTGGCGTGCGAAAGAGGGGTTGAATTCTTCGACCCACTCTAAAAGTTCGCGTAGCGGCAGGTGTTTTTCGATTGCTTGCCGGACAGTGGAACCGCCCGTGAGAAGATCAATGGCCGGGGTGTCTTCAATAAATTCATAGGATTCAAGGCGCCATTCAAAACCTTTGTCGTGATAAAGAGAATGCAAAACCCAAACTAAGGCAAGGCCTGTGACATACGATTTGAAATTTTCTCTGTCGGTAACACGAAGACGAACTCCCTGACATAATTTTCCCGCCCATTTTTGGTGGATTGGTGTGAAGGTTGCCGGTTCAATCTGAAGACCCAGCAGTGAAAATTCTTCAAGTGCTTCTATCAACTCCCGCGATTGCACAAAAGGAGCTCCGGCAATTTCAAAAGGAATATCGGTGCCGCGCCCTTCTGAAATGTTGGTGCCTTCGAGCAGACAGGTGCCAGGATAAAGAAGAGCCTGCAAAGGCGAGCGCATGTTGGGAGAGGGATTTGTCCATGTGAGACCTGTTTGGTCCCAATACCATTCCCTTTTCCATCCTTCCATCGGCACAACAGTCAGCCTGCAGTTGATATCTTCGGTGTCGTCGATAAATTTGGCAATTTCGCCGATGGTCATTCCGTGACGCACGGGCATCGGGTGTAATCCGACAAAAGAGGTGTAACCTTTTTCGTTGCTCTCCCCTTCCATAGTGATGCCGTTGATCGGATTGGGGCGGTCGCAGACAATCACCTGTTTTCCGTATTTGGCGCAAACTTCCATGCACATCGTCATAGTCCAAATATAGGTGTAGTAGCGTGATCCGACGTCTTGAAGATCAATGATGAGAATGTCCAGATTTGCGAGCATTTCTTCTGTTGGTCTGAGTTCTTTTTCGGAATGTCCGTAGAGGCTGTAGATGGGGAGACCGTCTGGTTTATGAATTCCAGATTTCACGGGCTCCATGTCTTCTGCTTGTGTGGTGATCCCGTGTTCGGGACCAAAAAGGGTGGTCACCTGCCAACTTTTTTCAGGGATGAGAAGATCAAGAATATGTTTTCCCTGAGAGTTAAGACTGGCTTGGTGACCAAGAATGCCAAGCCTTTTTTCCGTGAGAAGGTGTTTGTAATCCCTCAGCAGAATGTCGAGACCTAAAAGCATGGCGGGCCTTTATCATAACTTGATCGGATGTCAATTCACTGGTAAAAGCTTTGCGCAATGAAAACCATTCTGACAGAAAATGCCCCCGCACCGATAGGTCCTTATTCACAAGCCATCCAAGCCGGCGACTTTTTATTTTTGTCGGGGCAAATCCCGCTAGATCCAAAAACAAATCAGGTAATGCTTTTTGACGGCGATGTCGCCAAACAGACAGAGCTTGTTTTAAAAAATATTTCGGCAATTTTAACGGCAGAAAGTTTAACTTTTAATGCGATCGTGAAAACAACAATTTTTCTGAGAGATTTAAATCAGTTCCAAAAAGTAAACGAAACCTATGCAAATTTTTTCAAAAATCACAAACCAGCCCGCTCCACCATAGAAGTCTCAAACCTCCCAAAAGGCGTCGCCATCGAAATCGAAGCAATTGCTGTGCTTTAAGGTTGTCATTGCCTTCGCAGGGATGACAAAAAAACAATCAAGGAAACAGAGGTGGGCGGGGGGCAGGCGACGGTTTGTCCGCCCGATCTTTTGGGTGGGCGTGCAAGCCTTCGCCTGACAGGCCCCGCCACCTAGGTTTG
>JACRBV010000107.1 GCA_016213065.1 Deltaproteobacteria bacterium | reverse complement strand
CAGGTCTCAAATACAATAAAACGCGGATGGAAGATTCCCACCTGTCATTTTGATAAATTTTGACACTCACCACGTCAAAAAAATGTCACCCACCCCCCTCCCACCGTCAAAATTCCGCGGGGAACGTTTCCCATTTTTTAATTGACTTGCGACTAATTTATAGTCATAAATTGGCTGTATCATGACTAATTATTAGACATCTATTTTGACTGGGGGAGTGGGGAAAAATGCTGGAACAGGAAATACAAAATAAAATCAGTGATTTCAGGGAATCTGGATTGCCGGACTATATTCCTCGCGAGGGAAAAATTCATCAAGCCAAAAATACTGTCTCCACCATCATTGGTGCGCGCAGGGCGGGCAAGAGTTATCGCGCACTGCAGTTCGCAGACGAATTGCTTAAAGCAGGCGTTATAAAATCCCTGCGACAGGTTTGCCCCATCGATTTTGACAATCCAATACTGTCGGAAATGAAAGCAGGAGAAATCAAAAACATCGCCGGCGTTTTCTTGAAAATGAATCCGGAATTTGAACTCAACACGCCGCTGGTTTTCATCTTCGATGAAATTCACAAAATAAAGGGATGGGAGTTGGCGGTGATAGATCTTTCAAAAAAATCGAACTGGAAAATAATTGTCACCGGATCTTCATCAAAACTTTTGCGCGACGATATAGCAACAGAACTCAGGGGTAAGTCTATTTCTTCGATCGTGTATCCATTAAATTTCAGGGAATTTTTGAAATTCAAGAGATTCGAGGGGGACGAGGCTTCGACAAAAAGCCAAGCCGAGATAAAACGCCACTTTGACGCGTATTTAAAATGGGGTGGCTATCCTGCCATGGCAGATACCGAGGATGCATCAAAACCGGCATTGTTGCATGAATACTTTGACACGATGATATTGAGGGACATCCTTCAGAGATATGACGTGAGCAAACCCAATGTCTGCACCCATTTGTGCCGTTTTCTTTTGTCCAATATTGCGAGGCCTGCCACGATACAGAGCGTTTATAACACCATCAAGGAAAGCGGTTTTACAACAAGCCGCGATGCCGTAAGAGATTATATTCATTGGGCTAGAGATTCGTGGCTGTTATTTCTGGTGGATATTTTTTCCAAGTCCCACAAGGAACAGGAGCGTAATTACAAAAAAATATATTGCGTGGACTGGGGGCTTGCCTGTTTCAACAGTCCGATTTGGGACGGATCTCTTTCAAGAGCTTTTGAAAATATGATTTTCCTTCAGCTTATAAGAAGCTATGCAAGACTCCACTTCTATCTGACAAAAACAAAAAGGCAGGAGGTGGATTTTGTTGCGCTTGAAAGAAATGGCCATCCGGAACTTGCCGTGCAGGTTTGCATGGATATCAGCAGAAAGGACACGTTGAAACGCGAGCTGGAACCGCTTATCACAACGGCAAAATATTTTGGCATCAAAGAAAATTTGCTGATAACCCTTAACCACGAGGAAAAATTTCATGAAGAGGGTGTCACAGTAAATACCGTACCCGCATGGAAGTGGTTGGTTCAGAATTCTTGATTTATTGTTAACCTTTTCTGGCGATAATTCGCATCATGTGCCAGCGGAGGCCTACTTTGAAGGTGTCGATTTTTTCGACGGCGAGACCCTCTTTGCCAAGGAGTTGAATGGCTTCCTCGGGGCTATAAGCTTTTACAAAAGCGGGGTCGGCAAAGCGCATATAGGCATTGTAAATTTTTCCCCGAAGCGAATTCCGGTTCCAATCGATAATTACAAAAAGTCCCTTTGGTTTGAGAAGATGCGAGACTTTTCTGAAGATAAGGTTTGGGTAGGGAAAGTAATGAAGATTTGAAAGACTGAAGGCGGCATCATAAAAATTGGCGGGGAGTTCGATATTTAAAATATCCCCAACTTGAAAAGTGATGTTGGGAAAATTCGGCAGTTTTTTGCGAGCTATATGGAGCATGTCTTCGGATAAATCGACACCGAAAATATTGAGTTTGGGTTTTGTTTGAAGCAGAGCTTTTTCCAGCTCCCCCGTGCCACAACCGATGTCCAAGAGTTGTTCTTCGCCATAAAGCGGAACGGCTTCCACGGCTAATCCGATTGTTTTTCTGGTGTAGAGAGGCAGGACTTTGTCGTAAAGGCGTGCGACGATGTTGTATTTTCGCCGAACCGCTTTGGCTGTCTTGGTCACCCCACCACCTGCCCTTTGATTTGAAGAATCAACTGACTTCGTCAGGGCAGGTGGTGGGGTCACCGGAGACTTTTACAACACAATCTTGATGACGTCATCTTCAATTTTTAAATTATATTTTTGAACGGGTTCAACAGCCGGCAGACAAAGATTTTTTCCCGTTCGGATGTCGAATTGCGCGCCGTGCAAGGGGCACGTTACGGTGTGATCTTCAACTTCTCCTTCAGAAAGAGAAGCGTGGGCGTGGGTGCAGGTATCGGCAATGGCGTAAAATTTTCCATTCACATTGAAAATGGCGATGGTGTCCTCTCCCACCTCAACTTGTTTTGCAGTTCCCGGTGAAATTTCGTTTACCTTTGCGACGGCATACTCTTGTGTCGTTTTTTTTGTTTTTGGTCCGTGGTCCATAGTCCATGGTCCTTTATATTGGCCATTCCTTTATTCCGTAAACTCCGCTCTTCAAAACTTTTAAGCAGAGTAGGGCGCATTTCAAACGGACGGGTCCTAGCTCCAGTCCCAGTTCCTCCATGATTTCCTGTTTCCCGATTTTTTTGACTTCATCCAGAGTTTTGCCTTCAATCATTTCGGTCAACATGGATGTGGCGGCCTGCGAGATGGCACAACCCTTAGCTTGAAAGCGAACCTCTTCAACCTTGTTGTCTTTTATATGCAGATCAATCTGCACTTCGTCGCCACAGAGGGGATTGAAATCTTTATAAGTGATGTCCGGTTTATCCAGCGACCCGCGATTGCGTGGATATTTGTAATGCTCAAGAATATGTTCTTTATAAAGTGGATCCATATTTTTTCTCAATATCATCCCGGAATTTTTGCAACAGCAAAAATATCCGGAATCCAGTAATTTTAAGAACTTCTGGATCCCGACTTTCGTCGGGATGACAAAGAAGCCCCTCCCTTAAAAAATTCCGTTATTTCTTTCAACCCCGCGATCAGTTGGTCTACCTCTTCTTTGGTGTTGTAAAGATAGAAACTGGCGCGCACGGTGGCGTTAAGTCCCAGTTTGCGGTGAAGAGGTTGTGTGCAATGATGTCCCGCGCGCACGCAAATACCGTTGCGGTCGAGCAGGGCCGCGACATCATGCGGATGAACATCGGTCAAATTAAATGTCACCAATCCTGCGCGTTTCCCGACCGGTGGGCCATAGATAGTGAGGCCCGGAATTTCCCGCATCCTCCCCATTGCGTGTCGCACCAGCATTTGCTCATGATCGTGAATGGCTTCCATCCCAACATGATTTAAATAATCAATGGCCACTGCCATCCCAACCGCTTCGGCAATACTTTGCGTGCCTGCTTCAAATTTCCACGGGATATCATTCCAAGTGGAGTGATCCCACTCAACCGTTTTGATCATTTCTCCGCCGCCGAGGAAGGGATCCATATTTTCAAGCAGTGCCGCTTTGCCGTACAGAACGCCAATGCCCGTGGGTCCAAGCATTTTGTGGGAAGAAAACGCGAGAAAATCGACATCGAGTTTTTGAACATCAATGGCCATGTGCGGTACTGCCTGCGCGGCATCAAGCAAAATAAGGCTTCCATTGGCGTGGGCTTTGGTAATGATTTTTTCAACCGGGTTGATGGCTCCAAATGTGTTGGAAATATAAGTACAAGCCACCAGTTTTGTTCGAGGAGTTAAAAGTTTATCCAAATCTTCCATCACCAGTTTTCCTTCTGCATCAAACGGAATGAATTTTAGTTTCGCCCCTTTTTCCTGTGCGAGCAATTGCCATGGGACGAGGTTGGAGTGATGCTCCATTTCGGTCAGCAAAATTTCGTCGCCCTCTTTGATGTTTTTCCTTCCCCACGCAAAACGGACGAGGTTGATGGATTCGGTGGTACTGCTCGTGAAAATAATTTCCCGCGTTTCTTTGGCGTTCAGGAATTGCGCCGTTTTCTCGCGCGCTTTTTCATAAAGTTCCGTCGCCTCTTCAGCGATCGTGTAAACACCACGGTGGATGTTTGCGTAATTGGCTTCATAGAAAGCGTTCATCGCCTGCAAAACCTGTGTCGGTTTTTGGGAAGAGGCGGCGCTATCCAAATAAATAAGCGGCTTCCCTTTGATCTTTCTTTTTAAGATTGGAAAATCGGCGCGAATTTTTTGCACGTCTATTATAGGGGCTTGTGTCGCCCCCTCCAACAGCAAAGCCGTAGGAGCCTCCCCCTCTCGCTCGCTTTGCTCGCTAGATCGTTTTAATACCATGTTTTCGTGTCTCCATATTTTTGCGCATTAATTCACGCACGGGCTCGAACGGAATTCTCCCAAAAATATCTTCGTAGAATCCATCGACCAAAAGTTGTTCAGCGAATTCTTTGGTGAGACCTCGGCTTTGCAGATAGAAAAGTTTTTTTTTGTCCACCTGTCCCACCGTTGCGCCGTGAGAGGCTTTGACATCATCAGCCAGAATTTCAAGACGCGGAATGGATTCCACATGGGCCTGCTCATTTAAAATCATGTTGTGATTTGCCATGAAGGATTCGGTCTGCTGGGCGCTCTTTTCAATCCGGATCATCCCCTGAAAAATTATTTTTGACTGATCGTCCGCCGTTCCTTTGAATAAAATATCAGCCGTGGTGTAGGGGGCAGTGTGATGCGTGGTGGCGCAAATTTCCAGATGCTGTTTTCCTCGACCACAGAAAAGCCCTACCACTTCCGCGTGAGCGCCCGGTCCATTCAAAACGGTTTCAATATTTGTCTTTGAAATTTTTCCACCTTGAATATCTGTTACCCATTTCAAATGAGCGTTGGATGAAAGTTCGGCTCTCTTGAGAGATACTTCACTTGTCTCAACCGACAAATCTTGCAAGTCGATCCATGTGAGATTGGCATTTTCTTCAAGATAAACTTCGGTGACGCCATTGAGAAAATTTTCACCCGTTTCCGTTTTGGAAGAGGCGAAATTAATCACGGAAGCTTCTGCGCCTTGACCGAGCACAATTAAAATTCTTGGAAATGCCGCTTTGCCTCCCGTGGAATAAAATCCGTTCATCAAAAGTGGAAGTTCAACGATGGTGTTGGGAGGGATGTAGCAGAAAGCCCCGGTCTGCCAGAAGGCATCGCTCTGCGAAAGAAACTTTTCATTTCTTCCAGAAAGTCCTCTTCCTAAATATTTGGAAACCAAAGTTTCATTTTCCAAGAGAGCTTTGTTTAATGGTTTGAGAATCACACCTTTTTCTTCCCATGTTTTTTCCAGCGTGAAAGGCGATGTTTTTTCGCCATAAAGAAATTCTCCGGACAGAGAAACAGCAACGGGCAACATCGCAAAATCTTTGGCCGCTTCGCTTCTTCTATTCTGTAACCATCTTGGTTT
>JACRBV010000106.1 GCA_016213065.1 Deltaproteobacteria bacterium | reverse complement strand
CTTGACCCCCCTCACGCTCGCTCTGCTCGCTTTGGATAAAATAAGTTAAAACCATTTTCAAAGCAGATTGATAGCAATGAGTGCCATCAGGAAGATTTGCAAAAAAAGGAATTTTTTTCACAAGGTCCATTGTCCGTTGTCCATTGTCCATTGTCCTCCGTTCATTGTCCATAGTCCCAGTCCCCAGTCCAGTTTTATTTCTTGCTTTCTAAGTTGGGTCCATTAAACTTTCGCCCAATATTAGAAACTATTTTATAAAATGGATGTCATCCTGAACACATTCGCTTCGCTCAGTGTAAACTCCGTGAAGGATCTACTCGATAAACAATTAGATTCTTCGCGGAGTTTATCCTGAGCCAAAGCAGATTCTTCGCTTCGCTCAGAATGACAAAGCGAAGGGCTCAGAATGACAAAGCGAAGGGCTTAGAATGACAAAGCGAAGGGCTTAGAATGACGGTTATCAATAAACAATTTATAAAACACACTTTAATATTTTTTGGATTTTTCGTTTTCGCGATAATCTCTTCAGAGGCACTGGCACGCCACACTTATCTTCGGGTGCACATGGAAAGCGCTCCCAAAACACTTGATCCTTCACGCGCCACAGGAACCCGTGAATTTCAAATTTTACTCGCCATTTTTGAAGGACTCACACGCTATGATCCAAAAACGCTTACCCCCCTTCCCGGAGTGGCAGAGAAATGGACCATTTCTCCAGAGGGTCTTCACTACACTTTCTACTTAAGAAAAGAGGCGAAGTGGAGCGATGGCAAGCCCATCACGGCTCAGGATTTTTGGAATTCTTGGGAACATCTTTTGAATCCCAAAGAACAGGCACCCTATGCCTCCATGCTTTTTTCCATCAAGGGCGCCGAAGAGTACGCCAACGGACAACTCAAAAATCCCGGTGAAATCGGCATGAAAGTAACTTCCCCGCAAATTTTTGAAGTATTTCTTAAAGAACCGGTTTCCTATTTTTTAAATCTCACAGCCTTCTCCGCGTTATCCCCCACGCGCAAAGAAGCTTTCGAACCCCATTTGATTTCCAACGGTCCCTTTATTTTTAAATCCCAGTCTCCTGCCGAAGGAATTGTGTTGCTCCCCAATCCCTTTTATTGGGGAAAAAAAGAAATCAAACTCCCGGGCATTCAATTCAGACCTTATGTCGATTTTATGGACGCACTGAAATTGTATGGCGCCACCGGCATTGATATTCTGGCCGACCTCCCGCACGAGCAGGTGCTTCTTTCCAGATTCCGCTCCGACTTTCGAAGCGGCCCTTTACTCCGCACTTTTTATTTCATCTTTAATTGCAAAAAGCCCCCCTTTGATAAGAAAGAGGTCCGGCAAGCCTTTGCTTACACGATTCAAAGAGAGATCATCACCAACGATGTTTTGAAACGGGGCGATTCGCCGTATGGTTTTTTTGTCCCTCCGGGCATTCCCGGCTACAAAAGTCTCCCGCCGGGCCAGATTTTTAATCCTTCAAAAGGCAAAGAGCTCTTGCAAAGCGCAGGATTCGGTCCGGGCAAATCCTTTCCTGTTTTTCAAATTTTACATACCAATCCAGAGGACCGTATATTGGTAGCAAACGCGGCAACGGAGATGTGGAAAAAATATCTTGGCATCGAAGGAAAAAGCGATGTTCAGGATTGGAGTTCCTATTTAAAAGGCCGGGAAAAGAGGTCTTTCCAGATATCGTGGGGGGCATGGACCGGAGATTATGTTGATCCCGATACTTTTTTGGGATTGTTTGTCGGCGATAACCGGCAAAATTATTCGGGATGGTCCAATCCAACCTATGACACTCTGATTAACAAGGCAAAAGGAACTCTGGATTCTGCGAAACGAAATCAACTTTTCGCGGAAGCCGAAAAAATTCTTCTGGAAGAGGCGGTGATTATTCCGGTCTTTGTCCAGACAAAAACATATCTGATTCAGCCCTATGTCCGGGGATATTATTCCAACCTTTTGGATCTTCATCCCTTGAGAGATGTTTACTCGTTAAGACCCTGAAAAAAAATCCAAAACTGTTCTATATCAGCTTGACAAAAAACGATTGTTGTTTATTAGGACACAGTGTTATTTAAATGTCTTATTAACTTTTTTCTCTACTACAAGGGGGAGGAAATGAAGAAAATGTTTTTTGTAGTGACGGCGTTGTTTGCCTTTCTCGCCGTTTCATTGTGGCCCGCAAAAGAGGTCAATGCCTTGGCACAGTGGACGCGTAAATACAAGATCAACTGCCAGACCTGCCATACCGCTTTTCCGCGTCTCACCTTCTACGGTGAAAAATTTCAGAGAAACGGTTATCAACTTCCCGACGAGGAAGATGGAGACACAACCAAAGAGAAAGTCAACAAAAACCTCTTCATAGACAACCTCATTAATATGTTCGGTATCCGAATTTCCGTTTCACCGGCAACCATCATCACAAACAGACTTCTAAAACCGAATAGAAGTTATGTTACAGAGACCAGTTTCGGAAATACCAATTGGGTTCAGCTCTTCACGGGGGGATCCATCTTTAAAAACGCCTCCATCTTCATCGAGACAGAGGTGGAAAACGCCGCTATTCACAACAATTGGTTTACATTGGGGTACCACAATCTTTTTGGACAAAGTCTGTTGAACCTGCGCATCGGAAAACTCTCACCATTGAACTGGTTCGGACAGAGCGGACGTTTGAGAATGATTCCCAATATCAGCATTGATGGTATGAACAGCGTCATGGATTCCGTTGGCGCAACAGGCGTTACCCGTACGGATCAGGTCAACTTTTTAAGTCCGGAAGCCGGGATTGAACTTTTTGGTTACAAAGGTCCCTTCCTTTATTCCGTCGGTGTAGTGAACGGGGCCAACCTAGCCGATACCAATGAATTCAAAAACGCCTTTGGAACACTTCGTCTGGAAATGCCGGACGGCGATCTTGCGGGGAGTTCCCTTTCCGCGTGGGGCTACTATGGAACCGACACAGGAACAGTCGGAGCGGTACCCACTGCCGAAAGAAAAGATCGTTTTTATCGTACGGGAGGCGCCGCCAATCTGAGATGGCAGGCTTGGGATTTCATCGCCGCCTATCTCTATCAGAGAGACAACAACTGGACGATGGTCGTACCGGGTGCAGTCGCCACCAAAAACAATACCCATATTGTATCGGCACAACTGGGTTATCTCATTAATCCAAAATGGTTTGCGGCCGGGCAGTATGATTACACAAACGACACGCAAAATACCGACAGCATTCATTTTAATACCCTGTCACCGTCAATATGGTATATGCCGCGCGAAAACATGCGTATCGGTTTCGTTAACAGAACAGAACTCCGGAACCGGACAAACGGAAGACAGCAACAGTTTCTCTTTAACGTACGCGCGATGTTCTAACTACAAAGGAGGAAGTCATGAAACATGTTTCAATTCTTATTCTAGCAGTAACGTTGTTCGCGGGAACGGCTGTTCTTGCCGATGCAAATCAGGGGAAGGATCTCTTCGCAAAGAAGTGCGTCATGTGTCACGCCGCGGGGAAATCTGCGGGGGATTTGAAGAGTTCCAAATTAGACAAGAAAGCTTTGTGTGATAAGTTAGCCACACCTCCAAAGGGCATGCCCGCATTCAAGGGAACGGATGCCGAGAGAGATTCCCTTGTAGATTACGTTACAAGTTTGAGAAAGTAGCAATAATACCATCAAGGCCCCTCTCCACTTTTTAACAAAGATGGAGAGGGGTTTTGTGTTTTCAACACACTATGATGAATTAACTTTTAGTCTGTCATCCCCGCGAAGGCGGGGATCCAGAAAAGCTGGCAAATAAATGGATTCCTGCCTTCGCAGGAATGACAGATGTCCTAATGAAAAGTTAATTTTCAATAACAAAAGGAGGCAATATGCCAGGCTTTGGATTGCACGGACCTTATTCGTTTGGAGCTCACATCGCCGCTTTTCTGGGACTTCTTGCATTGGGATTTGGTTACTGGATCTGCCTGCAGGCAAGAAAAGATACGGCCCGTCCCAAATTGGGAAAATTTCTGGGCAGTTTTATTTCGATCATCGCCGCACTGGGTCTCGTCTGCATTTTTTATCTCAGCATCAAACAATGTTGCAAGGCAAACATGGCAAATAAAGATGATTGGTCCAAAACTCACATGCAAATGATGATGGAACGTTCACAGCAACAGCCACTGCAACAACCCATCGAACCCGTCGAAAAAAAGTAGAAAGGTTGATACGGATCATGGTTCCCATCGGACTCTTATGACAGTGTCCCGCGAAATGTTGTGTCGTCTTCGTGGTCTTTTTTCAAAGGGAAGTGAGTTCGTTGCGTGGGTTTTTAGTCCGGAGTTTCTTATCTGTGCCCCTCTCCTTCCGTCAAAGCGCCGCGAAGATTTTTTTTTAAGAGAAATGTTAAAGCCGGAAATTCTGGAAACAAAACCGGTGATTCCGAAACAGACCACGGGGTTTTTAAAGTGGCTGTTTGAGAAAGAAAATTTACAATGATGCGTCATTCAAAACATTATTTCCGGGCGGGGTTTTTGATTTTGGCCGGAGGGCTTCTGTTTTTTGTCGTCCGCGCTTTTTTGATCCCCTCTTCCTTCGGCAAATTCGGTCCCTTCCGTTCAGACGATATCAAAGACCAAATGGAAAAACCGGTTCAATATGGTGCACCGGATGCTTGTGCCGATTGTCACACCGAAATCTGGCAAACACACCAAAAAGGAATTCACCTTCGCGTTCCCTGCCAAGATTGCCATGGTCCTTTAAGTGTCCATATGGATGTGGAAAAAGGGGAGTTCGTTGGGAAAATGCCGATACAGAAGACATCCAAATTGTGTCTGCGATGCCATTCAAAACTTCCTTCGCGGCCGGAAGCTTTTCCGCAAATTGAAGTCAAAGAGCATTTGGCAAAAGTGCCTGATGCCAACAAACCGGACATTTGCTTTTCCTGTCACAATCCGCACAGCCCAAAATTGACACAACGACCATTATTATGAAAAAAGAAAATAAAATCAGCGAAGCAATTGGACGCAGAGAGTTTATCAAAAAGGGTTGCAAATTGGCGGCGGCGGGTTTGTTCTTGGGACTTTTACCTGTTCACGCACTGCGGTCGGCGGAAACTGTTTTATCAAAAACTGCTCTTCCGTCGGCTCATGAGAATTATGACTGGGCCGAGCATCTTTATGCCTACGTTATCGACACAACGAAATGTATCGGGTGCGGTATGTGTGTGGAAGCCTGCCGAAATGAAAACAATGTCCCTGATGGTTTTTTCAGAACTTGGATAGAGCGCTATGAAGTTTCCGAACGCGGAGAAGTTGAAGTGGATTCTCCAAAAGGGGGTGCTAGCGGATTCGGTCCCATCAATCCCGGTTTCAATGTTTCCAAAGGCTACTTTGTTCCAAAAATGTGTAATCATTGTTCCAGCAGTCCCTGCATTCAAGTTTGTCCCGTCGGCGCTTCCTATCGTTCGCTCGATGGAGTTGTTTTGGTTGATGACAAGCGATGTATTGGTTGCGGTTACTGCGTGCAGGCATGTCCCTACGGAAGCAGGTTTATCAATCCTCAAACAAAAACTGCATCAAAATGCACATGGTGTTATCACCGGATCACCAAGGGATTGAAGCCCGCCTGCGTGCAAGCCTGTCCGGTGGGTGCCAGAAAATTTGGCGATTTGAAAAATGAAGATGATCCCGTGCGAAAAATTATCGCAACGGAACGACTGGCTGTCTTGCAACCTGAAAAATTGACGAAGCCCAGCTGTTACTATCTGGGTTTAGACAAGGAAGTGCGATAATGGTTGAAACTTTCCAATATCTTTTTCCCAACGACATGCACATTCATTGGAGTTTGATGATCGTCATGTATCCCTATTTGACGGGACTCGTCGCCGGCGCTTTCGTTGTTTCTTCTCTTTATCATGTCTTTAATATGGAGCAGTTGAAACCGGTGGGCCGGTTTGCGCTTTTGACTTCGTTCGCTTTTCTCTGTTTTGCCACTCTGCCGCTGATAAATCACTTGGGGCATCCGGAACGTGCCATGAATATCATGATCACCCCTCACTTCTCTTCGGCCATGGCTGGGTTCGGTATCATTTACAATTTTTATTTGCTTCTGGTTCTCGTCGAACTTTGGCTCGTCTACCGCGCGGACATCATTGAATTTGCCAAAGCCTCCCGCGGCTGGCGAAGAACTGTTTATAAAGTCTTGGCTCTGGGTGTTTATGACGTCAGCAAAGAGGCGTTGGAGAATGATCGCCGGGCCGTCATCTTTCTGGCATCCATCGGTATTCCCGCGGCCTGTTTTCTGCACGGTTATGTCGGCTTTCTTTTCGGCGCTTTGAAATCCAACCCGTGGTGGTCCACCCCTCTTATGCCGATCATCTTTCTTTTTTCCGCCATGGTCTCGGGCATCGCGCTCCTCATCGTTCTCTATCAAAGCATTATGAAAATTCGCGGAGAGCGCATCGATCAGGATTGTATCTCAAGACTGGCTCAACTCCTCTGGCTCTTCATGACGGTCACCGTCTCTTTGGAATTGCTGGAAATTATCACATTGGCTTATGAACAAGGCGAGGCGTGGGTCGTTATCGCGCAACTCATCACGCATCAACTTTCTTTTTCTTTTATTTCTGTGCAAATGATTTTGGGATCTCTGATTCCCTTCATCATCTTGATGATCACCGTTTTGATGGACCGCTATCTGCACGAAAAAGTCCGTAACACCCTTTCCTTCGTCGCCTCTTCTCTTTTGCTGATTCAGGTTTTTGCCATGCGCTGGAATGTTGTGATCGGCGGACAGATTTTCTCGAAGAGCTTCAGGGGGTTTAGAGATTATCATCCTCTCTTTTTGGAAAAGGAAGGAATCCTAGCGGCCATCATCATTTTCATTCTTCCCTTCATCTGGCTTTTCATCCTGAACCGCTTCCTCCCCGCTTTTGAGACACCCCGAACGCGGGATGGAGAATTTGTAAAATAAGTTGTAAATTCTCTTGAACTTTTCAAAAAAAAATATGAGGAAGCTTTCGATGCTGTGAAATATGCCTATGATCAGGGGGCATATCCTTCATCCTAAAAACGGCAGTTGAAGCGCCCATTTTATCCTCCCTCCCTTGATGGGAGGGAGTTAGAGGGAGGGTGACTGTTTTATCGATTGGATGAAATATCTTTGCTCTACCACCCTCTCCCTAACCCTATCCCATCAAGGGAGAGGGGATATAGGGTAAATTTCAACTGCCGTTTTTAGATTGACACTTCTCTCATCAAAACTTTTGTCAAAGAGCACAAGCTCGACTACGGCATCGTTTGTTATGGAGGAGTCCCCTACGCCGACAAAAAGGAGGAGTTGATTTTTTGGCCGTACTGGTGGCTGTAAGATTGCTGTAGATTATCTTACCCATACGGGCATTTTATCCTGATAAAATGGCATCCGTAAATCGTTTATTTTAATTCCGCAGGCAAATGATCGTTAAACCCTTCCAATATTTCCAAAACGTTACATATGGTACCCTATGTAAGTTTCATAGTTTCCACGATTTTTTTTTAAGACCGCGTGCGGAGAGAATGGGGATGGCAATTTTCTGGAGTTGAACAAGGATTTTCACCTTTTCTTCGATGGGGAGGTTGGCCAATTCTCGACGTCTTTGTTTCTTCGCCTGAAAAATATTTTGAATTGTTTTTTTATTTCTTTTCATAGTTCGCATCCATTTCTAAAGGATTTTAAAACGGCGTGCAAGCATCAAACACCCAGTTCACCTTTTGCTTCTATGTGGAAAATTATATTTGATAAAGTATAGTTTATTAAGCATACTCTATCGCGTTATGAAGAGTCGGCTGAAAAATAAAATCGCGTTCGACAATGGATTAACGTAAGAGCACCTCTAAAAACCCCGCTTGTCATCCTGAACGAAGTGAAGGATCCCGTGGAAATCCTTTAAAAATGGGGATTCTTCGCTCCGCTCAGAATGACAAATTGTGTTTTCATAGGTTTTTAGAGATGCCCGTAAAACTATTTCACCCTTTATCGAATAGGATAAAAATGAAATCACCCCATTCAGACAGAATCGATGAATTTTTTAATGAGATGCAGTTGTGCAAGCCACACTCTACGCGACTTTTTCTCTTTTGAAAGGAACGTAGATGGGGTCCCACATTCTATCTTGAATGATTTGGGATGGGTCTTTGCTTGGTTTCTTGGCTACACTTTTTTGACTCCGCAAACTCTTCGAGTTTGCTTCGCGTCCCGGCAAAGCCGGGACTTGACCTTCTTTGACAGCCTGCTGAAATACGGCTTTGGCTACTTGGATGGAAACATTTCGCAGATTTTTTATGGAAGGATAAATGATGCCCTCTTTCCGGTCGTCTGTGCTGATTTGTTCTGCGAGCGTATTGGTAGCAACCGTGAACATTTTATCCGTGATTTTTGACGCTCCCGAAGCCAACACTCCCAAACCAACACCGGGGAAAATGAAAGCATTGTTTCCCTGCCCGATGACAATTTTCTTTCCTTTATAAGACACCGGTTCGAAAGGGCTACCTGTGGCAACAATGACCTGTCCCTCGCTCCATGTGATCAAATCTTTGGGATGGGCTTCACATTTGGAAGTTGGATTGGACAAAGGAAAAATAATCGGTCGATTGGTATTTACAAGCATAGCCGCGACAACCTGCTGATTGAAAACTCCGGGTGTGCCGGAGAGACCGAGCAACACGGTGATTTTTTTATTTTTTATTACATTTACAAGCGAGGATTCTTCCGCGGTCTCTTGCGCAAACGGGCGTTTGTATTCGTCCAGATTTTTTCGCTGTGTGGTGATGAGTCCCTGACTGTCCAAAACAAAAATCCGTTTTTTCGCATCGGCCTTCGAGAGTCCTTCTTCCAATAGAGTGTGATATATCTGGCGCGACACGCCAATACCACCGGCGCCGGCGCCATAGACACAAAATACCTGATCGGAAAATTTTTCGTTTTTTATTTTCACGGCATTCAAAAGTCCGCTCACGGCCACAGCACCGGTTCCCTGAATGTCATCATTGAAAGAGAGGAACGTGTCCCGATATTGTTTGAGAATATGAAAGGCGTTTTGTTTGCTTAAGTCTTCCCACTGGATGAGAGCCTTAGGATATAACTCCCTTATTCTTTCCACAAACGTATCGATGAACTGGAAGTAGGGAGTTCCTTTGCATCTTTTGTGTTTCATTCCCAGATAGAGAGGGTCCTTGAGAAGAATTTCATTGTCAGTTCCCACATCAAGACTGATCGGCAAACATGCGGAAGGATGAATTCCCCCTGCCAACGTATATAATGAGAGTTTGCCGATGGGGATGCCCATGCCGCCAATCCCCTGATCCCCGATCCCCAAAATTCCCTGATTGTCGGTGACAACAATCATCTCGATCTGGCGCGTGGGAAGATTGTCCGCCATTTCTTTTATGTGCCCGATATTTTCCGGAGAAATATAAAGTCCCCTCGCAAACCGGAAGATGTGAC
Source organism: Deltaproteobacteria bacterium (assembly GCA_016213065.1). Lineage (NCBI taxonomy): Bacteria > Pseudomonadati > Myxococcota > Myxococcia > Deltaproteobacteria bacterium. Next base: position 17,449 of record JACRBV010000106.1, on the reverse strand, counting down.
TGTGCAGTTGCACCGCCTCTCCCACCGTTGGAGTATAAATAATGGGGGCCATCTCTTCCAAATGGCGGTTCAAAAGAGCGTAAAACAAAACCTCGTTACGATCCTGCAACACGCGAAGCTGAATATATTTTTCCAGATTGGATTGCTTCCATTTGAAATTTTCGTAAACTCTTGTGAGTTGTTCCTCAAGAGTGGAAATATGTGCTGGAAGAAGACCAACCAGTTCGAACGCAACGCGCTCCTCTTTTGTAAATCCCGTTCCCTTGTTCAGCAGAGGATCGTGCAAAAGATTGCGCCCCTTTGCCCGGACCTCCAGAAATTTAATTCCGTCTGTTCCTTTTTTTGGAATGTAATTTTTTTTCATTGTAGTTGCTTTTACTCATCCACCGGTTCCGTAACAGGGGAAAACTGGCTTTCCTCTGGCGGGCGGCGATAGAGGACTCCCAATGCCCATGGGTCGTTTCTTGCAATTTGGAAGGCACTGTCGATGTTGCTGGCATTGTATCCTTCCGGGAGTGCGTGAATTTTTTGTTCCAAACCCGTCTGAAATTCCCGACCCTGATAGGTGACACAAACGGACAAACAATGAATGAAGGCAAAGCCGGGATACTGAATGGCCTGCGTCAACATTTCCGTCATGTGTCCCATGTCCCCTGCTTGAGTTCTTGCGACAAAACCCGCACCACACGAAAGAATAAACAGAGCGGGGTTGACCGGAATTTCTTCAGCACCCGGAAGCCCTCGCATTTTTTTCAACTCCGTGGAAGTGGTCGGAGATGCCTGTCCCTTTGTGAGTCCGTAAATGGAATTATCCATGACAAAATAAGTGAGATCCGGATTGCGACGGATGGCATGCGGAATGTGACCGATCCCGATCGCAAAGGCGTCTCCATCTCCCCCGCACGCAACGACGGTCAAATCCGGACGCGCCGTTTTAAGTCCCGTCGCGATGGGAAGCGACCGTCCGTGAACGCTGTTGAATCCATACGTTTCACAATAACCCGGCAAACGACTGGAACAACCGATGCCGGAAATAACGGCGATGCGCTCATTGGAAAGTTCCAGCTTGGCAAAAGCCCGCGTGAAACTTTTCAGAACTCCGTAATCACCGCATCCGGCACACCAAACGGGATGAATGTCATTGCGATAGTCTATCGGCTTTTTTGGGTTTAAATTATTCATAAAATTCCTCCTCGCAGAAGGACTAGGGACCATTGACAATGGACCATGAACCAACTGCCTTCTTGGTTTTTAGTCCATGGTCTATAGTCCATGGTATATAGTCCATGGTCCATTGTCTTTTTCATAGTCCATTGTCTTTTTCATCATTTGTTCTAAATCTTCCACCTTAAACGGTAGTCCTCCCGACCGCCGGGCACTGACTGCGGATTTGCCTTCATCAAGGAGACCAAGCGCACGTAGATGATGATAGAACTGACCTTGATGGTTCATTTCCAACACGGTGACACTTTTTTTATCTTTGAGAAATTTTTGCAGTCCCTCAACCGGAAAAGGTTCCAAAATTTGCGGGACAAAAAGGGCTGTCTCAGGATGGTGCAACAAATATTCCTCGGCCACTCCGGCACAACTTCCCCATGTGATCAAGGCATGGTCGGCCTTGGCAGAACCCTGAATGGAATACCAAGGCGCGGTTTCTTTCGCGATGGTTTTCAATTTCAAAAAACGTTTTTGGTTCATGATCTGATGTTGATCTCCATCCGAGGAAGGAGTTCCCTTTTCCGTGTGTTCAATTCCGGCGATGCTGTGCATTCCCTCTGGAGTTCCCGGAATGGCCACGGGATTCACACCAGTCCCACTTCCGCCAGCGTAACCGATCTGAAGATCGAAACGCTGATAGTTTTCAAACGGTGGTTTTGCCAGCAATCTTTTACCATGCGGGAAACCGGAGGCATCCACCGGATCCATGATTTCAAGTCGCTGAGCGATCAAGGCATCTGAAAGAACGAGCACGGGAATTTGATACGTTTCAGAAAGATAAAAAGCACGATGCATTGTTTGAAAACAATCCTTCACGTCGGTCGGAGCAAGCACAACTCTTGGAAAATCACCATGACCGCCGTAAAGCGCGTGCCAAAGATCAGACTGTTCGGTGCGCGAAGGAATGCCCGTTGAAGGACCCGCGCGCTGGCAGTCGACAATCACCACGGGAATTTCCGCGATACTGGAAAGCCCCAACATCTCCGTCATCAACGAAAGCCCCGGACCGCTGGTGGCGGTCATGGCAGGAACACCACCATAACTTGCGCCGACCACCATTCCGAGCGACGCAATTTCATCTTCTCCCTGAATTAGTTTTCCTCCCACCTTCGGAAGCAGGTCGTAAATTTCCTCCAAAATTTCCGAAGACGGAGTGATCGGATAGCCCGCAAAAAAACGGCAACCCGCATCGACCGCACCGCGAGCGCAAGCTTCATTTCCACTGAACAATTTTCGTTCCACCGCTTTTTGCGGTTTGGGACATTGAAACGGAAGTGTCACAGATTCCAGAGAGCTAAAACCTACCTCCATTGCTTTCAAATTGCTGGAAATAACGGCGGAAGATTTGTGTCCGAAAACTTCGCGGATGCAGGCAGAACCGTGTTTGAGTTCCCAACCGAGAAGGTGAAGGAACATTCCGAAAACCAAAACATTCTTCGCAATTTCGGGAAGGCCTTCTTTCTCGAGGATTTCCTGAAAAGGGATCGGCAGTGTTACTCCCCCTTCTGATTTAAGAATGGAGGGCAACTCCCCTTCTTCTTTTCCGTGAAGAACACAGGCACCGGGACCGACGGACAATTCCTTCGCAAAGCGAGTCACATCGGCAAACCGAAAACAGATCACCAAATCTTTTTTGGGATTGGTGACGCGAACCGGTTCCGCACCGATGCTGACATGAGCGGCCGACTCACCACCACGGATTTGCGGGCCGTAACTCTGTGCCATCATGCCGTAAAAACCCATTTTCGCGGCGGTTTTTAAAATCATATTGGCGGTTGCCATCACACCGTCGCCGCCGCTTCCAACCAGAGACATATGCAATACTTTTTTCGACTCCATATTCCTCCTTTCGGACTATGGACCATTGACCATAGACTAATTATTTTTTGTTTTTGGTCCATAGTCTATTGTCCATGGTCCAATCCACTAGGGTGTGCCAGTTCTTCGAGAAGCGGCACTTGCCCTCTGCGATGCAATATAAATGTTGGACAAACATCTACACACACTTCAGCACATCCGGGCCCGTAAGCAATACAGGCCTTGTGATCTATTCGAATTGTTACATCATCAAACGTAAGCGCTTTTGCGGGACAGGCGTTAACACATTTTTGACAAGTCGTGCAACCCACAGCACATTTGGCCCGGACAGCGGACACCTTTTCACGCGCAACACAGGAAAGTTCAATCCGGCGCGCCGCGGGATAAAGTTCAAGAATATTTTTTGGACAGGCCGGAATACAAAGACCGCAACCGGTACATTTTTTCGAATCGATGACGACGATTCCAAGCTGATCCACCGTCATTGCGTCGAAGGGACAGACACGCACACAATCTCCAAGACCCAGACAACCATTCTTGCAAGCACGCGGTCCGCCAAAAACAAGAGATGCCGCGGTGCAACTGCGAATTCCCAGATATTCAGCCTGCTCTTTCACATACGCGGTGGTCCCGTGACAACGCAACACCGCAACGCGCTCTTCCATTTGTTCCGCCACCTTTCCACTCAAACGCGCAACCTCTTCCGCCACCGCTTTTCCTCCGGGGACACAAAGATTGGCCGGAGTTTTTGCCTCCTCCACAACGGCTTCGGCATAAGCTTGGCAACCGGCAAATCCGCATGCACCGCAGTTTGCGGAAGGAAGACAGGCGCGAACGCTTTCGATGACGGGATTCACGGCCACATAAAAACGCCGCGCCGTTGCCGCCAATGCAAAACCGAAAAAAATCCCGAGTAAAGTGAAAACGACCACACCGAAAATGGCAATGGATGTCAGTTCCATAAGAAAGCTGTCAGCTGTCAGCGATCAGCTTTCAGCTTGGAAAATAAAAGCCGATCGCTGACCGCTTTTTTTATTCATATTCTTAATCCTGAAAATCCCAAAAACGCCATGGCGAAAAGTCCCGCTAAAATAAAGGCGATGGGCAAACCACGGAAAATCGCCGGTATGGGCGACAGGTCCGCTTTTTCTCTCGCGCAACTCATGAGAAAAAGAGCCAGCGCAAATCCCAGCCCGGACCCCAGAGCCAAAGCCAGCGAGGGCCAGAAGCCGCTTTCATTGAGCGCATTCAACAACGGGACCGCCAAGATAATGCAGTTTGTGGTGATCAAAACAACATAAATTCCGAATTTGCGGTGCAAAGACCGATGAACTTTCCTCAGAATGGTGTCAACCATCTGCACCAAAAAGGCCACGATGCCAATAAAAACAATAATCTGCAGGAAACGAAGAGAAAAGGGACGCAAGATAAAGCGGTCGAGCACCCATGCAAGAAGTCCCGAAAGAACTCCGACAAGAGTAAAAGTTACTCCCATCCCAATCGCCGTATCCCTTTTTCGGCTGACTCCAAAAAAAACGCAGAGACCCAGATAACGCGTGAAAACAAAATTTTGAATAAGCGCGGACGCAATGAGAACCGTCAGTATCGTGCCGATCAGGGACGGTCCGATATTCCATTGGGTATCCGTTTTGCGGTCCATAAGCCGGTATTCTCCCTTGGTATCGAGAGTCGTTTCCGTTGTCAGAAGAAAAGCGCCCGGTTTTTCCGGAATTTTTTCAATTTTTTCGAGGGAGACAGGAATATCCGGATCCTTTTTGGACGTGAGCCAAAATTCCTGTACCAAAGGAAGAGATTCCTGCCCTGTCAAAACAATTTCGATTTGATGATCGTTAACGAGAGTTGCCGGATTAGCCATGGCCACCTCCCTGATCCGCAAGTTTAACGCCACGTTTTATGTCGATCCAGTTCATGGCCGCCATCAGGAGACCAATCGTGAAAAATCCTCCGGCCGGCAGAATGAAAAGCAAAATGGGTTGTGATGAAACGATGGGGATGCCCCAAAAAGAACCGTTCCCCAACACCTCGCGAAAAGATCCGATCAAAACCAGTGCGAAACAAAAACCAAGTCCCATCGCAAAACCATCTGTGATGGAGGGAATTAGAGGATATTTCGAAGCGAAAACTTCCAGACGTGAAATAATAATCGCGAAGGCGACAATCAGTTTGATGTAAAGACCGATCTCAGCGTAAACATCGGGCACATAAGCCGCCAATATCATGTCGATCACAGTCACCCAGACGGCGATGACAATGGTGTAAACGGGAATACGCACCTTGTCGTGAATGAAACCGCGGAAAAGCGCCACGGTCATACTCGACAAAACCTGCACCGCCAAAACGGCGACACCCATCATCATTCCATTTTTAACCGAGTTCGTTACGGCTACGGCGGGACAAAGACTGAGCGCCAACCGGAAAACGGGATTCTCTGAAAAAAATCCGCGCCACAAAAGTTCGCGGGTCGGCGGAGGGGGTGGCAAATAATTCGGAAGCTGTGTCACCTTGCACCTCTCTTTCCTTCCACAATTTGCAAACGGTGCTCCAGATGTACCACTGCTTGCCTCACTCCATCTACCAATGCTTTGGAGCTAATTGTTGCACCGGTCACCGCGTAGATTTGTTTTTCTTTTTCAGGCAGGGGGACCTCTTTGGGCTTGGGACCCTTCAGCAATTTCAATGTTAAAAGATCCTCGGGACGAAGTCCCACAAACTGATCTTTAAAAAGAGGCTTCGCAATCTCAGCACCCAATCCCGGATCTTCCTCGTGAGAAATCACTTCCACACCACGAATTTGAAAGTCGGGAGTCAAAGCCACAAAAAAACGAATGGAACTCTTGAAACCATATTGACTTGACTCGGTCACAAATCCCGCTTCTTTTCCGCTGGCATCCTGCGCCATGAAAAAACGTCCCACGAAATGACTGTCCAAAAATTCTTTTTCAACCCACGCATCCAAGACTTCCCCCAACGCATTTAAAAGAGATACGGGTTTTGGTATTTTTTTGAGAAAATTTCCTTGCGTATCATATTCCTGCAACGCATCGACAAGAAGATAACCAACGACTGTCTCTTTCGCATCGATGTAACGCCGCACCTCAATAATTTTCGCATCGGCAGAAAGATCGAGCAGTCTTCGCACCGCTGAAATTTCCCGGACAGCCATGTTGGCTTGCTTTGCGGGCTCCGTGAAATAAAACACAGCGCCCAAAACCGCGGCGGCCAAAGCGCAAGTTACTGTCAGGCAAAGAGTGATCTTCCAAATTTCACGACCGGTGATCGGAGACGGATTCTTCATGAAGGAGTCCCCTCCCATTTGGGTCGTGAGGGACGAAACCAACGGTTAAGCGCCGGAGTAACGGCGTTCATAATCAAAATCGCGTAACAGATTCCTTCGGGATACCCACCCCACAAACGGATGACACCCGTGATCAGTCCAACGCAAAGTCCAAAAATAATCTGCGCCTTGGGACTCATCGGTGCGGTGACATAATCCGTTGCCATGAAAAAAGCACCGAACCAAACCCCACCTGTAAGAAGATGAAACAGCGGAACCTTGGAAAAAATGGCGATAAGGCCAAGACCGGCAAGAATGGAAAGAGGAATAGGAAGCTTGATGATTCCCTTCCAAAGAAGAAGTCCCGCTCCCAAAAGAATTAGCAGAACAGAAACCTCACCGATAGAACCCGCCCGAAGACCCAAAAAAAGTTCTCCGTAAAATTTCGAACCAAGTCCCAGTGTTTTGACTGCGGAAGTTAAACCTTCCATTTTAAGAATGTTCAGCGGGGTCGCCTGTGTTACAGCGTCGGGTGGGAAAAAAAGGCCGGGACGCGCCTTCAACCAAGTTGTCGTCATCGCAAGAGGAAAAGTGGCCATCAAAAAGGCCCGACCGATCAACGCGGGATTGAAAATGTTGTACCCCAACCCACCGAAAAGCATTTTCGCGAAAACAATCGCCACAAAAGAACCGGTGAAGGGCATCCAAATTGGAATTCCCGGAGAGAGAGTTCCCACAAGCAGTATTCCCGTGAGAACAGCACTGCCATCTCCCAGCGTTTGTTTTTGATGACGGCATTTGTTGACAAATCCTTCGGCAAACAACGCCCCCAAAACACCGCTCACCAAAACCCACACCACACGCACACCATAAATAGAAATCGCCCAAAGAAAAATCGGAGCCAGCGAGACATTCACCCACCACATGATCTGTTTTGTTGTGAGACCGGACCTTAAATGCGGACCCGGAGAAAGCAAAAATTGTGGCGAAGCCTCCGTCATAAATTTTGCTCCGGTCTGGCCAAACCAAATTGACTTCCCGTTTGAAATGATTTTTTTGCAATCTGAATAAATTGCACGAGCGGCCGGACGGCAGGACAGACATAGGCGCAGGAACCGCACTCAAAACATTCTTTTGTTCCGAAAGATTCTGTGTCCAAGGACCGCCCCGCTTCTGTATAAATAGAAATCTGATTCGGCTCCAAACCCAGAGGACAAGCTTCCAAACAACGACCGCAGGAAATACAGGGACCATAAATTTCTTTGCGAACTTCTTCCGCCCGCAAAAAAAGAAGTCCACCGGTTCCCTTGATTACGGGAATATCAAGTCGTCCCAAAGCGCGCCCCATCATGGGACCACCGACAATAACTTTGTTTGTTCGTTGATGGATGCCGCCACAAAAAGTAACGATGTCGCTAACGAGAGTTCCAATCGGAACGCTGACATTTTTGGGTTCTAAAATTCCTTTTCCCGAAACCGTGAGAATTCGGTCCAACAGAGGTCGCCGGTAGCGAATGGCTTGATAGCATGCCACGGCCGTAGCCACGTTTTGAACCATCACGCCAACGTGCATCGGAAGTTTTCCGGGAGGAACAACCCTACCCGTTAACGCTTCGATCAACTGTTTTTCCGATCCTTGCGGGTAACGTGTCTGACACAACACTACCTTCGGAGAAGGAGAAGTGTGTTGCTTGGTAATGGCTATTCGAAGTACGTCGGCCGCATCTTTTTTATTTTCCTCAATGCCGATCAAAATTTTTGAAACACCAAGAATTTTCGCAATGAGTTTTGCCCCCTGCAAAACTTCCAAGGACATTTCCAAAAGAAGACGATGATCACTGGTGAGATAGGGTTCGCATTCCGCCCCGTTCAGAATCAATGTGTCCACCTTCACACCTTCAGGAAGTTTTAATTTTCGGTAAGTTGGAAACTGAGCGCCGCCCAGACCAACAATTCCAGCACTGGCAATTTGTTCCAACATTTTTCCCTTCGGAAGATCCATCCAACCGGGCACTTCTTCCCAAACTGTTTCAGCCGCATTGGGATCTGTTTCAATCACAACAGCCAAAGATTCTACCAGAAGAGGATGAGGTTGCAGGGCCACTCTTTTCACCGTCCCCGTTACCGAGGCATGAATAGGTGTTCCGCCGGTTGTGACTCCGCCGGATACGGCTTCGCCGATACAATCGCCACGCATCACTTTTTGTTTTCGCGCCACAATGGGACGCGCGGGTTCGCCCAAGTGTTGACTCAGAGGAATCGTCACCTCTTTTGGGACAAAACGTTCAATCGGTTTGTGGGATGTTTGCGATTTCTGGTCATCAAAAAAGGAAACACCGCCGCGTAAAAAAGTGTTCATGGTAAAGCACCTCTATGGTGTCATCCTGAACCCTTCGCCATTATTGTCATTCTGAGCGGAGCGAAGAATCTGCTCGCGCTCAGGGTGAACTCCGTGAAGGATCCAAATAGCAATCAAGTGGATTCTTCGCTTCGCTCAGAATGACAAAGTGAAGGGTTCAGAATGACATTCTTAATCCTGCAACTGTCAACTATCTTCAGAATGATAATAAATGTCTTTCGCAATTTCTTTAAAACGAGACGCGCCGGCCTTGCCCAACAGGAAAACGCTGGTACTCAAGCCATCCGCGAGCGTCGCATTTTTGGCGACAGCTGTAGCACTGAGCAAAGGATCAGAAGGTTTGCCTTTTTTCGCGTCAAAGAGATGACCGACGCGTTGGCCATCCAGCCATAAGCTTTGTTCATAATTTCCGCTCGTGGCAACGGCCTCGTCTTTTAAAGTCAACATTTCAAAATAAGCCTCTTTGTTTTGCACTTCAGGATTGCGAATAGCGACATGCCACCCTTTCGCCGAATTTTTATCCCCGTGAGGTGCACCCATGGCCAACACATTACCGCCCGCGTCTATTAGCGCGTTTTTAATTCCGAAAGATTTTAAGACATCTCCCGCGCGATCCACGGCATAACCCTTTCCAATAGAACCAAGATCAATCCCCGCCTTCGCACGGGCGAGCCCCACACGGTTTGATTTTTCATCAAGCGTGATTTGTTTCTGATCAATCACGGAAAGAATTTCATAAATTTTTCTGTCGCTGGGGTAATGGAGATTTTCTGTTTGCGATTGATAAAATCCGTAAAGTTGCAGTAACGGAAGACACGTCACATCATAAACACCGCCGGTCAAACCGTGAAACTGCTGAGTCATTTTCAGAATATCAATGAGATACGGATCAACCGAAACCATGTCATTCCCTGCAGTGGCGTTAACCCGTGACAAATCGCTATCGAAACGGTGAATACTCATGACACGATCCACCATCTCAACGGCGGCAAAGGCATATTCAACGGCCTTTTCAGCCATGGCTTCATCGGAATCATGAACGGTTATCGTGAAAAAAGTTCCTAAAAGAGGTCTTGTTTTTTGGACGACAGACATCGGAGCAAGAGAACGCCAGCGCCAGAGACCCCCTGCCGCCAAAGCCCCTGTACCGATTCCTACTGAAAGAACTTTAAGAAATTGCCGTCTGGAAAAAAGAATGTCTGTCTTTTTCATAGTTTGCGCCATCTAACATAGAAAAACGGTTTCTTATATGAGATAAATCAGCTTTCTGACAAGTGAATTTTAAGTATAGAGATAGCGCCCAGGGGGCGCGAGAGGGGGAGGCTCCGCCGGCTTTGCCGGTGGAGGGGGCGACGTGAGCCCCTAAAAAAAACCGCTTGCAAAATGGGTCTCTGATCAATAAGTAGCCTTTCCACGGAGGTATCAAATGTCAGACCAAAATCGGGAATTTTATGTCGATGAAGACCTTTGCACCGGTTGCGGAGACTGTATTAAGGCCATGCCGCGATATTTTGCCGACACGGGCGAAGATACGGCGGAAGTAACAAATTTCGCCGGTGCGGATCTTGCAAAGTTGGAATCCGTCATGAATGCCTGCCCGGGGAAAGCCATTAAATGGAAATGAAGGAGAAGGAAGTCATTGAGATCCGCGGAGATGGCAGAGCCGGAAGCGGACTTGTTTTGACCCTGCAAAGCGTTGCCGCGTCTGCCGTGGACGATCCCAAACTTTTCGTCCAAGAGTGGCCCTTTTTTAGCTCCGCTCGAAAGGGTGTTCCCACGCGCGGATTTTTAAGACTCAGTCAAAAACCCATTGAAAAATCTTCTGAAATCACACAACCCTACATCAGTATCATGATGGATGAAGGAGTTTCTTTGATGGTTGATTTTGCGGAAGGCGTTCCAAAAGATGGAATTTTTATTCTGAACACGTCGCTCTCCCCTACAGACGCCGCAAAAAAATTCCGACTTTCAGGGCGCGTCTACACGATAGACGGAGACCAGTTATCCACACGCTTTTTGAAAAAACCGCTCGGCAACATCTCTGTTTTTGCACTTCTCATGGAAATACTTCCCTACTTCGATCCTCTTCAGGCCTGCAAACAGCTCGAAAAATTGCTCAAAAAAAGACGCCTGCCTGAATTTCTTGTTAAGGCGAACAGTGAGCTCTTCAATGCGAGTCTGGGTCAGGCACGTTTCGCGGATTGCAATAATGCGGGAGCCGCAGATCATCTTCCAACGCCATTTGGCGGGTATGGAGAATTAATGCCCGGAGCGCAATCCCGTCTTCGCCTCTCAAGAAGCAACCGCACCTCGGCTTATGCGCGCACTGGGTTTGTCCTCAAATTTGCCGACCCCCAAAATGCCTGCAACGGATGCGGTCACTGCATTATCAATTGTCCCGAAAATATTATCCAATTTCATCCCGATCCGGAAACAGGCGTTAAAGTAACGGGTGCCGATATAACCAACTATTGCAAACTTTGCCGTGAATGTATCGCCATCTGTCCCAAAACATTATTCGCGGAGGTCCCCGCGTGAAAAATCCCATTACTGAAACATCTGGCGGGGCGCTTTTTGAAGGTGTCATTGATTTGGAGAAAGTCCGCGCCGCACACAAAGCCTTGGCCAAAGAATCCTATGTTTGCGAGGCCGACGGAAATGCCGCCGCCGCTTATGCCTGCGCCCAAATGTGGCGTTGTCTTCTTTTCGCGGGTTTTCCCATCACTCCCTCCACAAAATGGCTTGAGATGATTTCCTCATTGATCGGCAGTGGCAAATGCGGCATCAAAAAAGTAAAACTGCTGGAAGCGGAACACGCCGTGGCCGATTATCTTGCCGGAGCGGGCGCCGCTTGCCGTGATCTTATTTTCGCCACAGCGACCAGCTCCGTGGGACTCGACCACATGACAGAATGCACGCGTTCTCTGGGAGCCAGCGGACTTGGCAATCTTCTTCTTGTGAATGTCTATCGGGCCACGGCCAACTATCCCCTCTGCATCGAGGGCGACCCTTCCGACACGCTGGCACACCGCGACGACGGGTGGATACAAATCTGCTGTCGCGGCGTTCAACAAATTTATGACACTATTTTGCAAGCACCCTGCCTTGGCATGCACCCGGAAGTTTTAACTCCAACGATGCCCGGCTATTATGGAATCAAAGACAGTCATCGCAGTTCTCGACTTGTTATTGAACCCGACGCAAAAATTCACGCCTTCCAAGACAAATGGATCGCCCCTTCCCGACTGCCGGGACTTATCAATGGCGATACGGCGATGGGAAATTGCGTTACCTCAAAATTTTTTCAGGGATTTAAAATTGACCAAAAAACGCGCATGGAAAAAGTTTTTGATCTCCTGCCACAAATCGGCCGTGATTTTCAAAAAACATTCGGACGTCCCGGACTGGAATTTGTCGAACCGATTCATTGGCCCGAAGAGGATGCCCCCAGTGAGCGAAGCGAACGAGAGGGGGGTCAAGGCAGGAAAACTTGGTCCAGCGGACCAAGGGAAACTGCCGCGACAGCATTTAAAAATTTGCCGTTGGAGGGGGCGACGAAAGCCCCTATAATCGACTTGGCCATTGTCGGAATGGGACCGGATGTTGGAACCGCTTCTGCCCTCGTTCAAAAAGAAGAAACCCGCTTAGGATTAAAAATAGGCGTGTTGAGCGCCCGACTGTTGACGCCGTTTCCGCATGCCGAATACACAAAAAAATTAAGAAATGCCAAAGCGGTGTTGGTGGTTAATCAGGCGCATCATTATGGAACGGGGCATTTGAGTCTTGATATCACCGAAGCTTGTTACCCGCTCGAAAAACGCCCGGTCATTGTTCCGTGTTTTGCCGGCATGGGCGGCGCGACGCTCTCCGACGAAACATGGGAGAAGATGATCGAACACGCCGCTAGCGCCATCGGAAAAACGGGGGAACGCATCCCACCCGTCGTCGTCCACGAAGGAAAGGTGTTATGGCAAAGTTAACCGACGTCATCCAACGCGAAAGTTGTTTTCAACCCGGATCTTCCCTGTGCGTGGGATGTATGGAGTCGATCACCTTTCAAAATATCGGCAAATTGACGGACAATGGGAAAAAGACCGTATTTGCGTTGGGAACTTTTTGCGGAGAGGTTTCCACGCTTCAATATCCAACTCCGGTTGCGTGGGGAAGACAGGAAGCAACGCCCGAAGAATGGACGAAAAGTTTTGGCATCATCCATCACGTTTTTGAATCCGCACCGACCGTTGCGGAAGGTGTCCGTGATCTTTCCGACATGCTTGTAAGAGTGGGCGCGCTGTCCGAAGCACCGCAAGTGGCTTCCCTTTCCGGCGATGGAGGCGCTTTGGCAATTGGTCTGCGCTCTCTTTTGCATACCCTTCACCGCGGCACAAAAATTACGCTCTTTGTCATGGTCAACGATATTTTCGCCAACACGGGTTTTCAGTACAGCCCCACAACTCCTCTGGGTGCGGAAACCAGCACAACTCCCGTTGGAGAACTCGGTCTGGGAAACGTGACTCCACCGCTGGATTATATCAGTCTGGCCATCGCGGCCGGTGCCGGTCTTGTGGCCCAAGTCAGTCCCGCATTTCCAAAATATTTTATCCGCGTGATGGAAAAAGCTCTTGCGTGTGAAGAAACCGCTATCGTGTTTGTTCCAAGTCCCTGCATCACGGGCTGGAAATATGGCGACGGGGAAACTATTCAGATTGCGAAGATCGGATGTGAAACAGGTTTCCTCCCCTGCTTTATGAAAGAAAAGGGACAAAAAGGAGAAATCAAATTTGTTGAATCCGACCCTTTAAAACGCCAGCCCATCGAAAATTTCTTGGGCCCGCAGAGACGCTTCCATCATCTCGTTTCCAAAGATTCCAACACAGGCCGCTTCCAAACCCGCCCGGGCAAAGAAGCCATCATGCAACAAATCCGCGAATACATTCAAAACAGAATCACCCACCTGCAAAGTTTTTGAGGTTGTAATGTTAACAAAATAACAATTTGACTTTGTTTTGTTATATTATTAACATAATGGCATGATAAACAGAGATAAGCTCATGAAATTCCTTGATCTTAATGCTTTCATTACACTCAATGAAGCCAAAAAAATGGGAGTTAATCCGATGATGCTTTCTAGGCTTGCCGCGAACAAAGAACTCCTTCGAGTCGAGCACGGCGTATACGCACGCGATCTTGATTGGCTCACAGAACCTCTCAAAAAATATATTGTTCCATGCACTCTTTATCCGAAAGCAGTTGTTTGCGGCATTTCAGCACTGACTTATTACAATCTTACTGACGCAGAAGAACGACAAATTTGGATTGCCCTTCCTGCCCTTAAAATTATTCATAACCCACGATATCGAATCATTCGGCCCTCCCGTGTTGCTTATACTCTGGGAGTTGAAAAATATTTTTTCGGCAAACGTGTTGTACGAATTTATAATATCGAAAAAACCATTGTGGATGCCTTCAAATACAGCACCGAAGAAGTTGCCATCAAGGCCCTGAAAGGCTATCTCAAAAGAAAGGATAAAAAAGTCCAGAAACTATGCGACTATTCCAGACAGCTTCGAAAACCTCTGGATGAAATAATTACTGCTCTACTATCGGATGAATAATTTATGATGGTCAATATCAAAAGCATGCAAGCTCGCATGCTCAACATCGCCAAAGAAAAAAATATTGATTTTCAGCTTTTGTTGAATCGTCTTGCCGCTGAACAATTTCTTTGCCGTTTGAGTCAATCACCACATGTTGAAAAATTTATTTTCAAAGGTGGTTTCTTGCTCCACTATCTCATTGATTCGGACAGGAAGACAAAGGATCTTGATTTTTCCATGAAGCAGATTCGCAATCAGGTGGATGACGTTGTAAAAATTATCCGTTCGGTTCTGGATATTTCTATTGATGATGGGATCGAATGGAAAGATATCGATGGCGAACTGCTTATTCACCCCGAAATGGATTATCCGGGTGTCAGGCTTGCGTGTCACTTTCTTTTTGGGAAAATGAAGGGTCTTGTGCGAATGGATATGGCTATTGGAGATGCTGTCGATGCTGTAATGATTTCCCTTCAGTGTATGCAGTACAAAGGACAACCCTTTTTTGGAGAATCCTTTTCACTGCTAGTTTATCCACCCGAAACTATCTTTGCGGAAAAACTGCACATTGCTCTAAAAAAACGGGACCAAAATACCCGTATGAAAGATTATTATGATCTTTTCAAGCTGATCGATCATGACCTCGATCAGGAAAGAATCAAGAAGTGTATTCAGGCAACCTTTGCCAATCGCAAGGTGGTTCCGGAAACTCAAATTCAATTTGAGGAAGAGGCTTTGAACAGGTTACAAGTCTATTGGGGACATTTTCTAAAACGTGAAAAAATGTCAGATGCACCCGCACACATTGGCGAAATAATTAGCAAAGTGAATATTTATTTGCAAAAAATTTATGGCAAATAAAATAGAAATCTATGTCAGCACCGATATTGAAGCCGATGGTCCGATTCCCGGCGTGAATTCCATGTTGAGTTTCGGGTCGGCGGCGTTTCTTGCCGATAAAACTTTGGTCAGCACGTTTACCGCCAATCTGGAAACTTTACCGGGCGCCACAGCTGATCCAAAAACAATGGAATGGTGGCGAGGGCAACCGAAGGCGTGGAAAACGTGCAGAGAGAATTTGCAATCGCCGGAAAAAGCGATGAAAGATTATGTTGTCTGGTTAAAGGGACTCCCGGGAATTCCCGTTTTTGTCGGTTATCCTGCCGCTTATGATTTTATGTTTGTCTATTGGTATCTGATTCGCTTCACCGGCGAGAGTCCGTTTTCATTCTCCGCTCTGGATATAAAAACGCTGGCGATGTCGCTTCTCAAAAAGGATTACCGCAAATCAACACAGAAAAATATGCCGAAGCGCTGGTTTGACCCACTTTCATCCTCACATCTTGCACACCGCGCCCTCGATGACGCCATCGAACAGGGAGTTTTGTTCTGCAATATGCTGGCGGATTTGAAAAAAGGATGCACTTGCCCAAGCCGGTGAAATAATTTAAGAATTGTTCATCGCGCCCGTAGCTCAGATGGAAAGAGCGAGGGACTCCTAAGCCCTAGGTCACCTGTTCGACTCAGGTCGGGCGCACAATAAGTTTTCTTTTATAATCAGAGAGTTGGTTGACATAATTAAAGTTGATGTAAAGGATCGCCGAACTATCTTTTGTTTTTCAAATACTCCCTGATGCGCTCGCGATCTTCATTTTCTTTGTCACCTTTGAAGTATATTTCGATAAATTGAATGGTCATTTTCTTCTGAGAATAGACATAAATGATTCGCAGTGAGGAGCCTTTCAAATATCGACAAAACAACCGGGCTTTGAGAATAGAAACGTCTTCATTTCTAATAATAATATTAAAATGTTTGCTACTGCCCAACGGTTGGATAATGAGTACCCGCTTGAATTCTTCAAGGTCATCTGGCAAAGAGCGGTATTTTTTTGCTAGTCGCTGAAATTCTTTCGTAAATGCTGGGCTTATCTCAAAGGTCATCACCATAATTTCTCACGGAGTATTTTTCGTCTCGGTAGAATACGCTCTCATAGGAAAGTGGCTCGCCAAAATTGCGTGTCAGCCACGGGACATCTCCGTGGGAGTAGTCACTTAACTCTTTAGCATTTTTATTTGACAGTCTCGCCAATACTTCATCAATATGCTCTTTCTCCTGTGCGGTTAGAAGAGAAAGATCCGGAGAGCGGTGTGGAAGATATTTTTTTTGTTCGTGTTGAAAATACTTACTCTTAACGGTCTCTAATTCCCCTTGCGATTCCATCTGCTCAACAATTTTTTTGAATTCTACGGGAGTGGGCCCATAATGATTTTTGATATAGGTTGCACCGATCAACTGTTCCTCAAATTTCTCATAATAGTCAAAGTCAATAAAATAGAGCAGTTTGTACAATACAGTTTTGCCCACATTCGGTTTGCCGCCAACTTTTGACAAAATATAGAGCAACACCTCTTTGAATTTTTTAAGATTTTTCTGCGGGACACTGATGCGGATTCTATCTTTTTCCGGTTGTACCGGTTTTTTCTCTTGCTCAATTTTTACGATAGGAGGCATTCCCTCTTCCCCGCGCAAAAAATTTTCAAACGGGATATTAAAAATGTCTGCCAGCTCCTTTGCCTCGTTAATCATTAAATCCCTTTCACCAAGCTCAATTTGCACATAGGTCGGGCGAGAAATACCCAACTTTGACGCCAAAAACTCCTGCGTAAGATTATGCTTCTTGCGTAATTGTTGAATGAATTTGAAAAGCATAAACAAATATTATGGCATGTAAAAATATTTGTCAATCTGTATGTAATATTATTTTACATAGCAGATTTCCTGAGTAAAAACAAATGGTTTGGATGCGTTTTGGGGTGTGGTATTGGGTCATGGGTTACATTTAGCTAAGCTGAATATTCACACTGTTCCATCAAATGCTCAAAGCTCATATTCAACTGCACTTTGCCGTGAGGAATTAGAACATACTTCCAAGGTTTGCCGCCGTTCTGTGCCGTAAATTCTGAGGCATGTTTGCAATACCAGAGCGCGGCCTTGGCTTTTTCTTGAGCTCCTCGGGCTTCTATACATAACGTCATAAGTAATTGCGCATAGATGTCATTCTGAGCGAAGCGAAGAATCCCATGCCAATACTGTCCTCACTGGATTCTTCGCCTGCGGCTCAGAATGACACCAGATAAGACATGTGCAAATAATGATGTCGT